>JBCBHL010000305.1:0-8911 GCA_038525605.1 Bacteroidota bacterium | reverse complement strand
CAACTGATCACCGGAGAGTAGTTGCTTTTTGATATCGATGATACTAAATACGCTCACTTTTGTCTTTGTGTCCATTATCACACAACAAAGTGAAACAGAACAAAGGCAAGCTGCATTATTTGTAGATATCGAGAAATACCTGATCAATAAGGAAAGGCCGCAGATATGGAATGGAAATGTTACCACTGATGCTTTGAAGGATTTGTTACAGCGGGTTCTGGGAAATCCAGGAGCTGACAAATTCATCCGTAATTATCAAAATGAACATGGAGAATGGCATTCAGCTGAGACTGCTGATCCCAATATGGTGCCTTATGTAGAGACAATCCTTGCCGGCGCTGTAGGAACCGCCTCCGCCAGAATCCTGATCTCTTCCGTGACCGAAGACGAGAATTTAAAATTCGAAGATTTAATTGATGTGGCCAGAGAATCGAAAGAACTCTTGCTTCTAAACAAAAAATTGAAACAGCAATCAGCAGAGCTTAAAAAAGCAACTGACGAACTGAAGGAGGCTAATGAAAAGTTATTGACGCTGGATCGCGAAAAAGATGTTTTTATTTCCACTGTTACCCATGAGCTGAGAACACCAATCACCAGCATTCGCTCCTTTTCTGAAATTCTGTACGACAATGAAGACCTTTCCCGTGAAGAACAGGCCGATTTTTTAAAAATAATAGTTCGTGAAACAGAAAGGATCAGCAGGCTGATCAGCCAGGTACTAGACCTGGAAAAACTACAGTCTGGGACATCGAAGCTGGAATTTAAGCTTGAAAGCCTCACTCAAATTGCTAAAGAGTCAGTCGATTCACTTACTCAGCAGGCAATTGAAAAAAAGTTAAATCTTGTTTATCATGCCAATGGAAGCGAGATCTTCTGGAAACTCAACAAAGACCGCATTACCCAGGTAATGATCAACTTGCTATCCAATGCCATTAAATATCATGACAAGCCTTCAGGGGATATCAACATGCACCTATCGGCGGATAACGAGATTGCGAAGATTATTGTGAGTGACAATGGACCGGGTATGGAGAAAGCTTATTATGAAAAAGTCTTTGAGAAGTTTTACCAGATCAGAAAAAAAGATAACATAAAAGAAAAAGGGGTCGGTTTGGGACTTGCGATTACCAAATCTATCGTCGATAAACATAACGGGAAAATCACTATCGAAAGCGAACCGGGATCTGGCACGGTGATCAGTGTACATCTCCCTAAAATAAATTAGCGATCATGGTCAAACTAACGAAACAACATACAGACAAGCAAACAAGGAGTGTACTCATCGTTGATGACGAACCCAATATTTTACTATCGCTGGAATTCCTGATGAAAAAAAACGGGTTCAATGTATTCATTGGCAGAGATGGCAAAGAAGCTTTATCAACTATTGAAAAAGAAGCCATCGACCTGGTCATTCTGGATATCATGATGCCTGAAGTTGATGGTCTCGAAGTATGTAAAAGGATCAGAAAAAGCGATGATCACAATCATATGAAGGTCGTATTTCTGAGTGCAAAAATCAAAAAAGAAGAGATTCAGGCCGGTTACGATGCTGGCGCAGATTTATACATAACCAAACCGTTCTCTACCAGAAAAATAGTAGAGGAAGTAAAAAACTTATTAGAGTAATTTTTTAATTGAGAGAATTATGATACAGAAGATTCAAACGTTAGGTGGATACATCCACGAGTATCAAAAGAGTGTTACGCAACCGGAAGCATTCTGGGCCAGAATTGCTGATAGTTTCCACTGGCAAAAAAAGTGGGATGAAGTAGTTTCATGGGATTTTGAAAAACCGGACATCAAATGGTTTATCAACGGGAAACTTAACATCACTGAAAATATATTTGAGAGACATCTTTTCACGCTTGGAGATAAACCTGCTATTATCTGGGAACCCAACGATCCCAATGAAGAAGGTGTTACACTAACGTATCGTGAGCTATATGAAAAAACCTGTGAGTTTGCCAACACGATGCTGGCACAAGGAGTAGAAAAAGGTGACCGAGTAATTATATACATGCCGATGGTGCCGGAAGCAGCCATTGCTATGCTTGCCTGTGCCAGAATTGGTGCTGTCCACTCGGTAGTTTTTGCTGGTTTTTCCTCCAGTTCGCTGGCAGACAGAATCAATGACTGTCAAGCAAAAATGGTGTTGACCTCCGATGGAAATTTCAGAGGTAAAAAGACCATTCCGGTAAAAGCCGTTGTTGACGAAGCACTGGAATCAACGAGTTCCGTAGAAAAAGTAATTGTTCTTAAAAGGACCGAAACTCCTGTCACGATGAAAGAAGGCAGGGATATCTGGTGGCATGATGCCATTGATGGAGCACTTCCTGTCAACAAAGCAGCTGTCATGGATTCTGAGGACTTGTTCTTTATTTTATACACTTCAGGTTCTACAGGAAAACCCAAAGGAGTAGTCCATACCTGCGGTGGATACATGGTTTATGCAGAGTATTCCTTTACTAACGTCTTTCAGTATAATCGCGGCGATACTTACTGGTGCACGGCAGACATCGGTTGGATCACAGGGCATTCATATATCGTTTATGGTCCCTTGCTCGCTGGCGCTACCACTATTATGTTTGAAGGTGTTCCCACGTTCCCGCATGCAGGAAGGTTCTGGGAAATTGTCGATAAATACCAGGTGAATCAGTTTTATACTGCGCCAACAGCCATCAGAGCATTGCAGGCACACGGCCTGGAACCGATAGCACCCTATAAACTTGATTCACTGAAAGTAATAGGATCGGTAGGAGAACCGATTAATGAAGAAGCATGGCACTGGTATCACGACCACATCGGAAAAGGGAAATGCCCACTGGTAGACACCTGGTGGCAGACAGAAACTGGTGGGATTTTAATTTCTCCGATCTCCGGTGTAACACCTAACAAACCAGCCTTTGCGACTCTACCCCTGCCTGGTGTTCAGCCAATCATAGTAGATAATGACGGCAATGAACTAACCGGAAATGGCGTAGAAGGAAATCTCTGTATGAAATTCCCATGGCCAGGCATGCTGAGAACTACCTACGGTGATCACGAACGATGCAGGCAAGTGTATTTCTCGACCTTCAAAAATCTGTACTTTACCGGAGATGGCGTGAAAAGAGATCACGACGGCTACTACAGAATTCTGGGAAGAGTAGATGATGTAATCAACGTTTCAGGTCATAGAATGGGTACTGCTGAGGTGGAAAATGCCATCAATGAGCATCCTAAAGTAATCGAATCTGCTGTTGTAGGATATCCTCACGATATTAAGGGACAAGGTATATATGCATTCGCCATTTGCGACATGGAAGGCCGGTCGGAGGACAGCCTCGCAAACGAAATCAAGCAAACGGTGAGTAAGATCATCGGTCCAATTGCAAAGCCGGATCAGGTGCTGATTGTTTCTGGTTTGCCAAAGACAAGATCAGGAAAAATCATGAGAAGAATCCTCAGAAAAGTAGCATCCAAAGACTTGTCGAATATGGGTGATACCTCTACTTTGCTAAACCCCGAAGTTGTGGACGAAATCATCAAAGGGGCTGGTCTGTCTGAGTAGGGACGATCTGACTTTTTTATGGAAGAAAGCTTATTTAAATTTGCATTGAGTCATCAATTCGTGCATTTTTTTAGATAAGCTTTCTTCATGAGTTTCCCATTTGATCTAAAGCTAACATCAGATACATTTTTTCTTATCTGTTTGTTCTTCGTATTCTTCTTATTGAGTGTGTTTCTGATTTCAGGAATTCTGGCACTCAGAAAATTTCCCTCATTAAATAATGTAAATGTATTTTTTCAAGAAAGATGGGCATCTGGCAACAGCTATGATACTTTTATTCACAAATATGGTGGAGCCATCAATGCCCTGGATATCATCATTACAGAGAAGGAACTCTGGATAAAACCTTTTCTTTTGGTTGCAGGATTTAGCAGTGTTTATGGATTGATCCGAAAAATACAGATTACGGATATTCGGGAGGTAAGCTCTAAAAATGAACTGATTGTGATACACTTTGCGAACGAGTCAGGCTCAATGTCTGAGTTCCACTTGAAATTGAAAGGCAAACAGCAGTTTCTCAAGGTGATAACAGACAAAATGTCTGAAACAATCGTTAATCAATAGAAACAACTTTCCTAATCAAATTATTTACCTCCTTAAAGCAGTAAGCAATGCTAGACATTCTGGAACAATCTAAAAATCAAAAGAAGGTAATTGGCATTTGGCTGTATGGTAGCGAAGACGGCTTTTGGAGTGGTATAGTGAAAGACTTCAACGATGAACTGGTTACCCTTCAACATTATACGAAATATGGAAAACCTGATGGTCTGGTGATTGAGAAACTCACTAATATTGAATCTATAGATTTCGATGACGACTATTCAAAAGCCATGAATTACCTGATCCGACATGGTGATGAGCTGGACCTGATTGAAAAATATGATTTTGAAATTTCCAATAATGATCGATGGCAGCATGAAATACTAGGCAACCTGATCGGCAACAAAGATCTGATTGCCAGAATACAGGTAAGTAGCAACAATTACTACTGTGGGTTGGTAGAATGGGCTGATGAGGATCATCTGATTCTAAACACTGTTGGCAAAGAAGGACAGGATCTAGGCAAATCTGTTTACAGAATTGATGACATCACCGCTATTCGAGTGAATGATCTTGATAACAGAAAACGGCTCTTGCTATATCATTGGAGGCAGTCAAAAAAGGAAACTAAATAGCTTCATGTTATGCGAACGCTACGTTTTGTAATCTTTTCGATAACTTTCCAAACAGTAATTCAGTTAAAACGAAATATAGAATGGAATCAGCTGAAAACACACTTTTCGAAAACCCATCGGTGGACATTAACTCACTTCCATCTACTGAGGAAGTTACCTTTAACAAACTTGCTATTGGTTATCTGTGGGTAATGATCCTTCGATCAAATGCCTTTTTCATTTTTATTTCCGTTATCGCAGGAATATTCACCTTTGTTAATAATGATTTTGAAATAGATCTCTGGTTATATATTGTAGGTAGTTGGTTCTTGTTTTGGATTCTCATCAATGTCATGATTCCATTCAAATACAACAAAAAAGGATATGCTGTCAGGGAGTTGGACATCATCTATAAAAGTGGTTTATGGTGGCGAAAAAAAATCATCATCCCCTTCAACAGAATACAGCACTGTGAAGTACAACAGGGACCTTTCAGTAAAATTTTCGGACTGAGAAGCCTGACAGTCTATACAGCTGGTGGCGGGAATAGTGATTTAAGAGTGGCGGGAATTCCTGAACAACAGGCTGAAGACCTGAAAGAATTTGTTTTATCGAAAATTACTGCTGAGAATGAGAGAAATCAGTAGTTTTTTTACACCTTCAAGGCAATCGCCGATCGCCATTTTAATTTTCCTGATCAAATTCCTGAGAGTCACCGTAAGACAGGGCTGGGCAGGTGTGATCTCTTTGGCTGTTTTTTTTAGAAGAGTCGAATTTTCGGAGTGGTTCTTATATGTGGGTGTAATTGTCATCATGGCGTTGTACGTGTTTTTTTCCATTTATTCCTACCTGAAGTTTTACTACTATCTAAAAGAAGGCGAGATCGTTATCAAAAAAGGGATCTTTACCAAAACCACCATTAATCTGCCGTTCGAAAAGATCCAAACGATCGATTTCAAACAGAATTTGATACAGCAAATTTTTGGCGTAGTAGAGTTTGCCATTGATTCCGCGGGATCTAAAAAGCAGGAAGTGAGCCTGTCTGCTTTGCCGCTGGACATGGCAGAGCAGTTGCGCGAATATATCCTTGAGGAGAAGAAAAGCCTCATCTCAGAAAATGTTGAAGATATTGAATCATCAGCAGAAGCTACTAAAGCTCCTAAATCAATTCTCAGATTATCTGTTCCCGATCTTTTAAAGGTCGGCATTACACAAAACCACATTAAATCGCTGGGTCTGATCCTCGTTTTCTTTTTCGGGTTGCTGGATCAGGTGAGAAAATTGACTGAAGAAACGGATTTAGATGAAAATCAGTTTGAAGAGACCGTCAACTCTTATTTCGAAGAGACGCTAATCACCTGGATTTGGCTCTTTTCAATCGCCTTTTTATTGTTTGTTCCAGTGGTTGTATCTCTTGTAACAACTGTATTTAAATACTTTGACATGCAGCTACTGCTGGGCAATGACGGATTAAAGTTGAAAAGCGGCCTATTAAACAAAAAACAGAAGTCCACGACACTTCGCAAAATACAGACGGTCTCCTGGGGATGGAATCCGCTGCAATATTTGATTGGCTTTTTCACCATTAAAATTTATCCTGCTACAGCATCAAGTATTAAGGTTAAAAATATCCTGACCATACCGGGCAGCAGAGCCGAACAAATCAACAAGCTTTTGGAAACACTGGGTTTTACCGAAAAGAGTCAAAACCTGAAAGGACACAGAATGTCACCGTTGTATTATATCAGGGCTTTCTGGATCATAGGCCTGATTCCGGCAATCATCATTGGTACTATTCTTTTTTATTTTTTTACGTGGAATGCTTTGTTCGCCTTGTTATGGCCAGCATTCATCTTAACCGAGTCATATATTGAATATAAAAAATGGCGACTGCTGGTAAATGAGCACGTCCTCAAAATCAGGCATGGTCTGTTTGGACTGCATTATAAACTGATTTACTGGCATAAAATACAGGCGATAAAAATTAGTCAGAGCCCCTATCAAAGAAGGAAAAACCTGGCAACCGTTGTCTGCTTTCAGGCTGGACATCAGATGAGAATTCCATACATTTCAATAGACCTTGCCAGACAAATAGAACAATATGCGCTTTACCAAATCGAGACCGATAAGGCCGGGTGGATGTAGCTTTAAGGCTTTCTTCCCATTATAATTCTATGTTTCCCACTCAGATCTTCGATGAGTCTGGTTCCTGTAAATCCACCCTGATCTAGCAGTGCAAGCGTTTGCTCGCCAAAGTGTTCATTAATTTCGAAATACAGAAAACCTCCGGGTTTCAAAATTGACTGACACAAACTGGTGATTCGCTCATAAAATAGTAGTGGTTGTTCGTCAGGAACAAATAAAGCCAGACCTGGTTCATATTGA
Source organism: Bacteroidota bacterium (assembly GCA_038525605.1). Lineage (GTDB taxonomy): Bacteria > Bacteroidota > Bacteroidia > Cytophagales > Cyclobacteriaceae > JANSWY01. The sequence goes on along the minus strand of JBCBHL010000305.1, from coordinate 1,819 downwards.
AGCACATTCTCATGCATCAGCTTTTTTTCAGCATGAGTAATATAAGGTGGATTAGATACTACCACATCATATGTTCCGGCGGGAACTTCATTGAGAATATCAAGTTCCAAAAAGTTTACAGCTGCACGAAGTTGATTAGCATTCAATTTGGCAATTGCCAATGCCTGCTCACTCACATCCACACCTGTAGCTTGACATCCCTCTAATTCCAGTGACAAAGTGATAGGAATACACCCCGTTCCAGTACCGATATCAATTAATTTGAAGGTTTGCTCCCGGTGATTCCGGGTGATTAAATCCACCAGCTCCTCAGTTTCGGGACGAGGAATTAAAACATCCGGTCCTACTTTGAAGTCTCTGCCGTAAAAATGCCCCTTCCCAATTATGTGCTGAACAGGTTCATGTTTGTTGAGTCTATCAACAACCTGATCAAGCAGAAGAAGTATATTTTCTGCAACGTCCAACTCATCGTTTATGATTAGCTTTGCCCTGTCTAAAGACAGAAATTCCTGTAACAGCATCATCGCTATCGCTTTCGATTCACTTTTATCGAAATGAGATGACAACTGATGGGAAATTCGCTGAACAAGTGATACAGGTTTTATTTTCATATCAAGGACAAAACTAATGATTGATCCGAATATCTACATGCAAAGAGCTTTTGAGCTTGCCGAACTAGGCAAAGGCTCGGTAAGTCCAAATCCACTAGTGGGGTGTGTGATCGTTTATGAAGACCAGATAATCGGAGAAGGCTTTCATCAAAAATATGGAGAAGGGCATGCGGAAGTGAATGCTGTAAATGCTGTAAAGGACAAAAGCTTGCTAAAAAAGTCAGACGTATTTGTAACCCTTGAGCCATGTTCCCATCATGGGAAAACCCCGCCATGTGCCGATATGCTAATTAGTCATCAGGTAAAAAAGGTCTGGGTTGCCAACCTGGACCCAAACCCGCTGGTGAGTGGCAGGGGCATGAAAAAATTAGAACAAGCTGGTATCGAAACTGAAACTGGTGTTCTTGCGGATCTGGGCGAAGAAGTGAACAGACGTTTTTTCACTTTTATGAGAAAGAAACGGCCGCATATCATTTTGAAATGGGCGGAAACAGCTGATGGATTTGTGGCTCGGAAAAACTATAATTCCAAATGGATCAGTAACCCGTACAGCAGACAACTAGTGCATAAATTGAGGGCAGAAGAAGATGCTATCCTGGTAGGTACGAATACCGCCAGATATGACAACCCGCAACTAAATGTCAGGGACTGGAAGGGTAATAATCCACTTAGAATTGTCATTGACAAAACGCTTTCTCTTCCGGAAAACTTAAAGCTTTTCACAGACGGTTTCCCTACCATTTGCTACAATCAACTAAAAAATGAGAGCCATGGGGCTGTGACCTTTCATCAGTTGGAAGAGGATGATTTTGCTGAAGCGATCATGGCTGATTTGTACCAGCGAAAAGTGCAATCTGTCATAATAGAAGGAGGCAGCAGATTACTGACTTCTTTTATGGAAAAAGGGTTGTGGGACGAAGCTATGATTTTCAAATCTAAGAATGTTTTTAAAGAAGGTATCTCCTCGCCGACCTCAACAATCGATAAAGACCTGCTGATGCAACCGGAAGACAGGACAGACGTACAAGGAGATACATTAATAATGATCAAGAATAAATAAAATCTGATGGCAGAAGAACTGATAGTAGCAGAAAACGTCAGCAAAGAAGAGCAATACAAAAGTTTGCTTCCACAAATAGAAGGTTTGATTTAAAGCGCTGGCGATATTTGCCAGATTGGCGGTCACATCTTTTTCGCCATAAATCAAA
>JBCBHL010000304.1:0-8969 GCA_038525605.1 Bacteroidota bacterium | reverse complement strand
TAAACAAACTTAAATTTTCACTTCAATCTCTGCTTTGTTTGTTTCTGCTAAATCTGCGACATTACTAGATATCAAAATTACGTAACCAAACTTAGTATTTCGCATATGATAAAATTTTATCGCAAGTATTTTAAGGGCATTGGCGTCAGAGCGCCGCAGGATTCAGGACAGTCCTGCCATCGAATGCCCAACCTACGAACAGCAAGTATTTTTATGCTGGTTTTTATGCTCTTCAGCACGTTGTCTATTGCTCAAATTCCACGCAAAGTTTTATTTGAGCCAATCGTATGTCCGGCACATAACCACGACATGCATACCCACGTTCCAGCCAAAAAGGAAATTTACCAGAACCGAAGTGAAAATACTGTCAATAATCAAACGGCAGTGTTTGAAATTACTTTCGGTCCGGGTGCACAGGCAAATCCCGACGCGCAGGCTGCATTTCAGTTTGCTCTCGATATTTGGGCAACAGAACTGGTATCTTCAGTACCGATTAAAGTTTTTGCTGAATTTGCCAACCTGGGTCCTGGTGTTCTTGCTTCCGCGGGACCAACCTACCTGATCAGAGATTTCCAAAATGCGCCTGAACCAGGTGTATTATATCCTGCTGCACTAGCCAATGCCCTTGCGGGTACTGATTTAGATACAGACGAGGATTTCGATTTGGTTGTAAATCTCGGAAATGGAATTCCCTGGTACTTTGGTCTGGACGGTAATCCTCCAGCAGGCCTTTTTGATTTCCCTACCATTGCTTTGCATGAGCTTGGACATGGATTGGGTTTTCTGGGAGTTAGTAACGTTAGTCTTGGTCAGGGAACTGTAAGAAGCGGTGGTTTCCCATCAATTTACAGTTTGTTTGTAGAAAACGGCGATGGCACAGCCATTACCAGTTTTGCTGATCCATCTGGTGAGTTAGGAAATCAACTAACAGGTGGAGATCTATTTGTTAACGGACCTTTTACCGTAGCTGCTTTAGGTGGTACATTACCGGAAATATTCGCTCCTAACCCATATCAGGGAGGCTCGAGTTACTCACACTGGGACGAAAGCTTCTTCCCTGCTGGTAATCCCAACTCTTTGATGACACCTCAGGCAGGTAGCGCAGAATCCATTTTTGACATTGGAGACGCGACCCGTGGATTCTTTAAAGACATGGGATGGGTATTAAACGATGCAGATGCACCAGCATTTATCGTTAACCCTTCTTCGCTCGATTTGACAATCAATGTGGATTCAACGCTAACAGAAACTATTTCGTTGACCAATTCGGGAACATTTAGCTCTGCTTCTTTTTCAGTAGAAATTGATTCATTAGCGACTTGGCTTTCCATTGCACCTGCATCCGGCACGCTTACAGCGGGGCAATCCACGGACCTGACTGCTACTTTTGATGCAACTGGTCTTAGCAAAGGCACATTGGAAACAACCGTTACGATTACTTCTGACTCATCTGAATCTCCCACTCTTGTAGACATTACTTTACAAGTACTTGATGGCACAGAAGCACCATTAATTACAGTTACTCCAGCTTCTCTATCGGAGACTTTGACTCAGGGACTTACCTCTGAGCAGGAGTTACTAATCATCAATGGCGGTGATGCTGAGTTAACTTATGACCTGACCATCGACAATGTGACCGGTGGAACATTGAATAGAAATATTGCTGCTACAAACCAACTGATTAGCAACAATGGCTTCAAAGGCAAAAAATACAAAGCTGGCAAGGGAATTGGCGCAATGCTTCAGACGACTGGCAGAACAGTTAATAAGTTGAATGCAACAACCACTTTGTACGCAACTGATTTTGAGGATTTCAATCCAGGAGAAATCAACGGTCAGCAGGGATGGCTTTCACAATTTGATGGTAACTTCGTCATTTCTTCGGTAAATCCTTTGAACGGTTCTCAGCACTTCAGATCAGTTTCTGATGGATTGGGTGGCACCAGACCGGCAGCTGTTTTGGCATTATCTCCTACGGTAGCACCCGGTTCAGAACCATTTACTGTAGGTTCTGCAGATATTAACATAGAAGGTTCAGGTGTATCGTGGGAATTTATTCCTCAGGCACCATCAGAAGGATCTGTTGTTACAAGAGTAAGGTTTAACCCGGATGGTACGATCAGCATCCTTTCCAGTGACACTGGTGGATTTGTTGACATTGCAACACCAACTCCTGAAGGCTATTTCAATATCAGAGTAATTGTTGACGGAAGTGACAATTCATTCAGGGTACTTTTCGATGGCGTTGAAGTATTCGCCGCTACTGGATTTGCAGCTGCTGTTGAGCAGGTGGTAGTATTAACTGGTATGGAAACAACAGGTTCTTCATTCGATATGGACAATGTAGAAATCACTGACGGTGATGGTGAGTCTCTGTTCATTTCGGCAAGTCCTGCTTCCGGTACAGTTGCCATAGGTGATACTGCAATTGTTAATGTTGGTTTTGATGCAAGAGGTTTAGAGACAGGAGTTTTTACTGCTGATTTAACCATTGCAAGTAATGATGCAACAGCTGATACGGTAGTGGTTCCTGCGACATTAACTGTCGTGACACCTCCAAGTATCTCAGTTTCTCCTGATTCACTATTCGCGGCTGTAGATGTACAGATCGATAATCCTGCTGTAGCAACAGACACCCTGACAATCAGCAATTCAGGTGATACTCCGCTTGAGTTTACCACCTCATTGGGCGAAACTACTATTTCATTCGTCAATGCATCAAGGTTTGACAGGTCTACAATTGACATGACGCTTTACGGTCTGGGTAATACCGGAAAAGTGGAAGAAAGCTCAATACCAGCGGTCAGACCTACTCTAGCCAAAGAAGGATCGCAGGGAGGTATCAACAATCCTAATGCAACTGGTTTTACTGATTCAATTTTCTACGATTCAGGAGTCGATTTCCCATCGAATTTCTCAGGTGTTCAAACAGCTGCTTACACTACAGGTATGAGATTTGACGTGGAAAGCAACTTCACTCTTACGGCTGTTAGAAATGCTTATCAAACTGAAACCTTAACGGGTGGAACGATCATTATGGAAATTTACGCTGGCGGTGCAGGCCCAACAGATGGAACTTTGTTATTAACAGAGACCATCCAAAACGATGCACCTACAGGAGTATTCCTATTGACAGAACTTTCTTCTGCACTATCGTTCTCTGCTGGTGACGTATTCTGGATTGTACATAGATATCCTGATGGCATTCCTTTCCCTCAAGGTGTAGATGATTTGGCAACACAAAGACCAAACACCTATTTCTTTAGTGGTGATGGTGGTGCTACGTTTAACCCTTCAGGATTCGTATTCTTAACAAGAGCACTTAGCGGAGATTCTGATGAAGGATTTATAACTTTAAGCCCTTCAGAAGGAACTGTAAATCCTGGAGAAAGTATAGATTTATTAGTTTCTTTCGACGGTGAAAACCTTGGAAATGGTACATACAATACGGATATCGAAATTTCAAGTAACGATCCAAACAACAGAGAAGTGGCAGTTCCAACGGAATTCATCGTTTCTGGACAAGTTGCTGAAATTGCAGTATCAGATCAGTTCTTGCTGTTCAACTCAGTATTTGTAGGGGCTGACAAAGACCTTAGTTTCACGATCTTTAATGAGGGATTAGGTATTTTGGATGTTACCAGCATCACTTCTGATAACCCTGACTTTACGTTGTCTTCCAGTGCTGCAACAATCGGCCCTGCTGATAGTCTGGAAGTGACCGTTAACTTCGCTCCTTCTGCTGTTGGGAACAGCAATGGCATCATTACCATTAACAGTTCTGATACTGATGAACCAGTAACACTGTTGATCGTAGCTGGTGTTGGTACTGAGCCTCCGGTAATCACACTGGTACCTGAAGAAGTAATTGATACTACCAATGCAGGTACTATCCTTGAATCTTCTATTGCTATCAGAAACGATGGAAACTTCCCATTGATCTATTCAATTCCTGAAGTTACAGCTGCTTCTTTACTGGCAGATCCTTCGTTTGTACCTAATGTTACAACCAAAATTGAGTTTGAGGCATTCTCAACAGACAAATCTGCGAAAGACGTAAGAGTTGGCTTCCCGGTTGTTAATAGTGTAGGAACCGATTTAGGGTTTGGCTATTCCTGGATAGATAGTGATGAAGTCGGTGGCCCGGTTTATAACTTTACTGATATTACTACCACTGGTACGGACATTACAGGTATTCTTGGTGGTGACGGATCTACTAATGTTTCGCTTCCTTTCGTATTTGAGTTCTATGGTCAGCCTAATAGCTCTTTATGGATCAATGCCAATGGATTTGTAAGTTTTGAAGAGCCTTCCGGACTTACTTTCATCAATGATCAGATTCCTAATCCAGGCAATACCAATGCTTTGATAGCAGGTATCTGGGACGATATTGAGCCTCAGAACTTTGATGGTTCAGTTCATTTTGAAGCATTTGCGGACAGGTTCATCATTCAGTGGACTAATGCTTCCAGATTCTTTGGAGCTGATGAAGAAGAAGTTACTTTCCAGATCGTATTATTGGACAATGGAAACGTAGATATATTCTACGAGGATGTGGAATCTGCGCCATTCCTGACTCAGGCAACTGTTGGTATTGAAAACTTTGATGGTACCGATGGTGCTCAGGTAGCATTTAATGCTCCTTATATCAAAGACAACCTTGCTCTGAGATTTATCAGACCTGCATTCGCACTGACTCCTTTCATTTCAGCTGCTTCACCTGTTGCAGGAGTTGTACCTGCAGGTGGACAGGTCGATGTTGCTGTTACATTGGATGCAACTAATCTGAACGATGGTCAGTATTTTGATGAGTTGAATGTATCGAGTAACGATCCGGTTAATCCAAGTGTGACAGGTCTGTTTAACTTAACGGTTATAGGCTTCCCTGAAATTGCGACAGATCAGGATACGATCACTTTCGATCCTTTATTCATCGGTCTGGATGACAACAAGACGTTTACGATCTCTAATACAGGTACTAAGACGCTTGAAATCTCTAATATCAACAGCTTCAACCCTGATTTCACTTTGGATACCAGCGGCCCTGCCTCTATCCTTCCTGGTGAGTCAATTGATGTAAATGTTAATTTCGCACCATCATCTGCGGGTCTGTTAACTGACCTGATCACGATTACAAGTGATGATGCATTTGGCAATGAATTCTTCCTTGTATACTTATTTGGAACAGGTGTTGAACCTCCAATTGTAGGCGTAGATCCTGATTCTATCAATGCTGTTGTATATGAAACAGAATCGATTACGGATACTTTAGTCATCAGTAACACAGGTGGATCTACCTTGACTTACAGTCTGAATACACCTACTTTCGGTAGTGCAGTAGGACTTGCTACGCAAGGTCAGTACGAGTACATCGAGTTCCCTGAAATCACTGAAAAAGGTCAGGATGGTAGAGTTGGATCTCCAATGATCAACGCTAGCGGCGGACCTGGTACATTCGGTTATACCTGGGTGGATAACAACAGTGGTGGATTACCATATAACTTCACTGATATTAGCACAACCGGTACATTGGCTAACGTTGGCCAGGATGGAAACGAGCTGGCACCGCTACCATTTACATTCAACTTCTTCGGAATTGATAATGACAGTGTATTCATTGGTGCTAATGGTTTCCTAAGTTTTGCTGAATTAGTAGGTATTAACTTTGTAAATCAGCAGATTCCTAATACGGCCAATCCTAACTTCATGATCGCAGGTTTATGGGATGACCTTGAGCCACTGGATGGTACAGGAGTATTCTATCAGACTATTGGCAATCAGTTTATAGTACAGTACGAAAACGTTCCTGGTTTTGGGTTCGGAACTATTCCGGCACCTGTTACATTCCAGATCATTCTTTTCGATAATGGTACTATTCTGTTGCAGTATGAAAACGTAGAATCTACTATTGCTACCAGCAGTACAGTTGGTGTGGAAGGTCCTGACGGAACAACAGGTCTGCAGGTTATATTCAACACAGCATTCCTGACGAATGAACTGGCAATTACTATCACTCCTCCTATTATTGGAAGTATAGAGCCAGGAGATTCTGATCTGATTTCTTACACTTTGGATGCGACTGATCTGGAGCCAGGTAACTATCAAGACAATTTTATCATTAGTAGTAATGATCCTATTACTCCGGAACTGGCGGTACCAGTATCACTGGAAGTATTGAACTTACCGGATGTAATCTCATTCAGTCTGATAGATGCAGATAATGATGTAATCATCAGTGATCTTAGCAATGGAGATGTCATTAACCTTGATAATTATCCTACTAACAGCTTTAACATAGTTGCTAATACCAACCCTGAAGAAGTAGGTAGTGTCATATTCGACTTCAACGGTCAGACCAGATTCCAAAGAGAAAATCTCCTACCTTATGCCCTTGCTGGTGATAGAAGAGGTGGAACGGATTTCAGAGAGCTGGAACTGCCACTAGGCGAAAACACGGTAACAGCGACTGCATTCACTCAGCGAAACGGCAGAGGAAAATCAGGAACACCACTTACTGTCAACTTTACTGTTATTAATAATACCGGTGATGTATGCTATGGTGACGAGGTGATTTCTTATCTGCCAGGAAGCAGAAAGAATGGTAATGACTTACCTGAAATCAGAACGAATGCTAGCAATGCACTTGGAGCGCCACAGGAGAATGATTCTTACAACTTCGTTTCACTTGGTTTTGGAGGTTCTATCGAAATCAGACTTGAATGTGAAGTAGTTGATCAGGCAGGAAACGACCTGTTGATCGTAGAGACATCATTCAGAGATTCTGGACTTCCTTGTGAATCATATCCTGAAACTGCAAATGTGGAAGCATCGGTAGATGGTGAGACATGGGTACTGATCGCAACAAATATCTGTAGAGATGAAGAAGTTGATATCGCTAACGGTGGTCTTACTTCTGCACAGTATATCAGAATCACTGATACCAGTAATCCTTTTGAATTCAGCGGTGGAAACGCCGACGGATACGATGTGGATGGTATTGTTGTGCTTAACAACATGGCTGCTGACACAACTGAAACAACCAGTGCTGTTGAGAGATTTAACAGTCAGTTGAACATTGTTGCTAACGAAGATGCGATTATCAGCACATTCCCTAACCCGGTTGCTGATCAATTAAGCATTTCTTTGGATAATGAAGAAGATGAAACTGTGATTGTTAACATCTACAGCTTAAATGGTTCTATCGTTTACTCGAATACACTTCAGGTAAAAGCAGGAATCGATTCTGAAAGAATTGATATTTCCAGTCTGCCAAGAGGTGTTTACCAGATGAGAATGACAGATACACAATCGAATATATTGTCTTCAACGAAAGTGCTTAAAAAGTAAGATTTAAGTTTTAAGACTTTTAAATAAGTGCATGCGCCGAAGGAAATTTCCCTTCGGCGTTTTTTTATATCTGCCGACGAAGTATAGAATTATTCAGTTATTTTTGAGTTGAAAGAAGCATTGAAATGCCATACAATTTATCAAAGGGTTCTCTACTGTTTAAGCGCGAAAAATCATCATACAACATTGGTTTTGGGAGCATTAGAGGCAGTTTAGCAGCATTATCAGACGAAAAGCGTGATCTGCTCCACAAGCTTGAGAATCAAAAGCTTGCAGACTTTAAGTTTGACAAAAGAAAGCACAGCTACCTATTGGGCCGACTTTCTGCAAAAATTGCGATTTCTACAATTAATAAGCAACTTTCATATGACCTGCTAATTAGTGAAGGAATATTTAGTTTTCCAGTTATTAAAAACCTGACGGGTAATCATTTACAACTCTCAATCTCTCATTGCGATGACATTGGAATGACCCTTGCCTATCCCGAAGAACACCCTGTTGGAATCGATATCGAGAGAGTTAATGAAAAAAGTAAAGATGCTTTGTACAGTATTGTGAATGAACAGGAAAAAATGCTATTGGGAGAACTACCTGTTTCAGAAATTGAGGGTCTTGGCATTGCCTGGACCGTAAAAGAAGCCTTATCCAAAATCCTTCGAACAGGCATGATGATGGATTTTTCCAATTTTGAAATTAGCAAAATTACTCAGAATGGCCATATCTTTACAAGTGAATACAAACATGCGAGCCAATACAAAGCAATCAGCTTTTTCAATGCACCTTATATGATCTCACTGGCAGTACCAGGTAGAAGTGAGCTGGACACCGATCAACTAACAGCGCTAATAATTAATATTTTAGAGAGTGAACCACAATGAGTCCACCCTCCTTTTAGATGCTTTTATATAGCCTCTTTCTCAATCAATTTTTCTGAGAAAAATTCTTCGATGTATGGATTTAACCGATCAAGAACCATTTCTTTGGTAAGTCCGAATTCTTCGAGAGAGTATTTGTGCTTTCCAAACTTATTCTTCTTGTTCACCTTCAAGTAATCAAGAATGATTTTGTCAAAATCCTTAGGCCAGGGAAGGTTATAATGCTCATAAATTGATTGAATAGTAGCAACCGGATCTTTCATCAAATCCGTATACATGACATCAAAAACCTGATCACCATATTCCTTTCGATGTTCAAGGTTCTTCTTCATCATTCCTTCAATAAAATCAAGGTTATCCAGTGCCATTTGCTTGATTTGGGCTGGTTTCTCCCTTTGATGAAGCGTTTTCAGCAAACTATTGGTACTTAGGACAAATTCTATAGGATCGCGATGTATCTGCACCATCATGGCATTAGGAATCGTCTCATGGATCTCTTTGACTCCAGCCGTATGTGGCGGAGACTTCAGGGTAGGTCGTTTTTCAGGATCCATCGATTGCAGCAAGTGAAGATAGTCTTTATACTCTCTGTATTTCCTGCTTTGATCCGTCTGATAGCACCATCTCATATAATCGGCTACCGGAGCCTGCACATAATAGATAAACGATGAAAAAGTGGATCCCAGCAAGTTGATGCATTCTTCCGGAGTATCAACGCCTACCTCGTGTTTCATGTCAAGATCAGGC
>JBCBHL010000303.1:0-9138 GCA_038525605.1 Bacteroidota bacterium | reverse complement strand
GTAATGAAGATTGAATTGAAATAGAGATAACTGGTATTAGACAGTATTTAACAGGAACTAAATGTGTTTTTTTTGGAACGAAATCTAGTGATTAACCAATGAAAAGGCTTATCTCAAATATTTAAAGTCGATAACGCAAAATTTGCTATACCTATTTAGTTCCTGTTAGATAAGCGTAACATAAACAGAATCTTTAAGGAACCCCACATCATCACTCACAATCAAATCATTAGTTCAAAGTATAAAGGCGGCATCAGATTCCCTTCCTAAAACGGCTCATAACAAACAGCACTCAGATAATGTAAATTCAGTGTCATCAGATTTCGAAAAAGAAAACAATTAGGATTAACTTCGCCATATGTACAGTGTGGTAATCATTGGTGGTGGCATTGTAGGTCTTGCTACCGCTCTTAAAATAAAACAGGCAAATCCGGCAATTAAACTAGCAATTCTTGAAAAAGAAAATACGCTGGCAGCTCATCAGACGGGTCATAATTCAGGAGTGATCCATTCAGGGATTTATTACAAACCCGGTAGCCTCAAGGCAACTAATTGCATCAATGGCTATAATCAGTTGGTGGATTTCTGTGAACAGGAGGAAATTCCCTACGAACTATGCGGCAAAGTAATCGTTGCTACTGATCAGAATGAGGTACCGGCACTGAATAACATCTACGACCGTGGAGTTGAAAACGGACTTACTGATCTGAGAAAAATTTCCGCAGGCGAACTCAAAGAAATTGAGCCTCACGTCAATGGTGTGGAAGCCATTTTTGTACCGCAGACAGGAATTATCGATTATAAAAGAGTTGCTAATAAATACGCTGAAATCGTTAAACACTTTAGCGGGGAGATTTTTGTGGACAATCAGGTCATGAAAATCAAAAAGAATAAAAACAACGACCTGCTGACTGTTGTCACCAATAACGAGACATTTACTACCCGCTTAGTAGTTAATTGTGCAGGGCTATATTCGGATAAGGTAGCACATATGATGGGTGATAAGATCCCTTTTAGAATTGTCCCTTTCAGAGGAGAGTATTACAAACTGAGAGATGACAAAGAACACCTTGTGAAAAACCTGATCTATCCGGTTCCTGATCCCGCGTTTCCTTTTCTGGGTGTGCACTTCACACGAATGATTGAAGGGGGTATCGAGGCAGGCCCGAATGCTGTACTGGCTTTTAGAAGAGAAGGTTATAAGAAAACTAATGTCAACCTCAAAGAATTTGGCGAGACTCTGGCATGGCCGGGCTTTCAAAAAGTAGCTGCCAAATACTGGAAAACCGGATTCGGTGAGATGTATCGTTCTTTTTCCAAATCGGCATTTACCAAGGCTTTGCAAAAACTAATGCCTGAGGTAACAAAAGATGATTTGATACCCGGCGGAGCTGGTGTAAGAGCTCAGGCATGCGATCGCGAAGGTGGATTGATAGACGACTTTTTAATCTCCGAAGGTGAGAATTACATCAACGTGTGCAATGCGCCTTCCCCAGCGGCTACATCTTCTCTATCGATTGGAGAAACTGTTTCAAAGCTGATCTTAAAAAGATTCTAAATTTGAAACTTCGATTGCACAGAAACAGTTATTGCTACATAAAAAGAATTAAAATCTAAGAATAACGATAAATTATGGCTACAATTAAAGAGATCACGGTTCAGGAATTAAAAGAATGGCAGGCAAGCGGAAAGAACTTCCAGCTGATTGACGTCAGAGAACCAAATGAGTTTGCAGAAGCTGAAATGGGTGGTGAATTAATTCCTTTAGGTACTGTAACTGCCAATACTGAAAAAATCTCTAAAGATAAACCAGTGGTTGTACATTGCAGAAGTGGTAAAAGAAGCGCAAACGCTATTGCCGTTTTACAAATGGATCATGGTTATGACAACCTCTACAACCTACAAGGTGGTATTCTGGCTTGGCTGGATGCTCAATAAAAAATCTCAACTGGTATAGTATTAATAGTTATCACGGTCGATTTATTAGGTGTTTTCGGAATTGAAGTACTAGTTAATTTTTAAATGAAATTCATTATTATGAATTCATAATTCCACAAATTAACAGTTACCATTTCGGAAATCTATCAAATCTGTACTATACCAGTTTTTCTTTCCTTTCCAATTTCGTGATGAATTCGAGTGCTCGTCGCTCACTCCAGGTAAATTCCGATCCCCTCACCATAAACCCTACATGCCCCCCTTTTGCAGGAGTTTCTAAATAAAGGTACTCACTGTTTTTTGCCAACTCATAAGGATAGCACTTTTCTCCCAACATGGGGTCGTTGAGCGCATTGACCACTAACACCGGTTTTCTGATATCCGGATAAAACTGATCAGAGGTAGATGATGTATAGAAATGCATGGCACTGTCAAATCCATGAATCGGTGCTGTATATTTTTCATCGAACTCATCAAATGTTTTGATATCATCGATTCCATCGATATCGATCTCAGGATATTGTTCGGCTTTTCTTTTTACTTTGACAATCAGTTTTTTCAAAAAGCGATTCCGGTATAACTTATTCTTTTTAAAAGTTAGCTGAACAGCACTATCATATAGGTTGCAAGGCACTGAAAATACAGCACCACCTATCACTTTTTCAGGAGCCTGGTCGCTTTGTTCTCCAAGATACTTTAATGTAGTACTCCCTCCCATCGAGACCCCTACTAATGCCACCGCATCATAAGCGTTCGCAAGCGAATGATCAATCACTGCACCCAGGTCATCGGTCACACCGTGATGGTACAACCGCTTCAACCTGTTCATCTCTTGACCGCAACTTCTGTAATTCCAGGTAAGAACATCCCAACCGTTTTCACTAAAAACCTTAGCCATACCTGTTACATATGGTCTTTCATTGTTTCCTTCCAATCCATGAGAAACAACTACACACTTGCTATTACCATTCTTAATCCATCCTAAATCAAGGAAATCTCCGTCTACTAACTCCAGTCTTTCCTGTTCATAAGGCGGTAATTTCACTTTTCTGAAAGCGCTCGGATATATTGTTTCAAAATGTTCGTTAATTAAATAAAATGGCTTTCTTTTGTAGCCTGATTTTTGAATGATCGGCATTACCTCTGTCGCTTATGTAATTTTGATTTGCGAAAAGTAACACTTGATTTAATTTCAGGCAAAATATTTGTAGGGTATTTTATCCTTACTGGTCAATTAACTTATGAATTTTAAGACTCTCAGTTTTTTATTATCAACACTATTTTTATGCATTATCTTTTCAGCATCGGCACAGAAGATCACTGTTAAAGATAAGTTGACCAACTTACCCATTCACAATGTTTTAATCTACACTTCCTCCGAACATATTTCCTCTTTTCAAACTAACGAAAAAGGACAGGTGATACTCAGCGGCTTGGCTGAAAATGAAGTACTAAACTTTCAGCATGCTGCCTATGAATCAAGGTCCGTCAAATTTTCCGATTTACCAACTCTGGGCTTTACCATTTTACTGTCGGAAAGGATCATCTCCATCGAGGAAGTGACTGTTTCTGCCAACAAATGGAAGGAAGATATCACTGAAGTACCCAATGAAATACTGACTCTTAACGCCAAAAATGTTTCATTTATCAACCCTCAGACCAGTGCGGATCTGTTGGCAGGAAGCGGTGAAGTATTTGTACAGAAGAGTCAGCTGGGAGGCGGCAGCCCAATGCTGAGAGGTTTTGCTGCTAATTCCGTTTTACTGGTCGTAGACGGGGTGAGAATGAACAATGCAATTTACCGAAATGGCAACCTGCAAAACATTATCAACATTGACCCCAATGCACTGAGCAGTGCAGAAGTCCTGTTTGGTCCCGGATCAGTGATTTACGGAAGTGACGCCCTGGGAGGTGTCATGAATTTCCTGACTGTAAAACCTAAACTATCTTCATCAAAGAAAAGGTACTTGCGAGGATCGGCTTTTACACGCTATTCCACTGCAGCCCATGAAAAGACAGGACATGTACACTTTGAGCTCGGCAAGAAAAATGTATCCTTGTTTTCTTCGATTACCTGGACGGATTTTGATGATTTGAGAACAGGCAGTAACAGAACTGATCGGTTTCCTGATTTTGGAAAAAGACCTTTTTATTACAGAAGAATCAACGGAGAGGATCAACTGATCAGAAACGATGATGAAAACGTACAGGTCGACAGTGGCTACCGACTTTTAAACCTCATCAATAAGGTAAGATTCAGGCCTTCGCAATATACAGACCTGGATTACGGTCACTATTTTTCTACTACTTCAGACATCCCCCGCTACGACCGACTGATTCAGACAAGCACTGATGGTACTTTGAGAAATGCTGAATGGTATTACGGACCTCAAAACTGGCAGATGCACCGACTGGGGATCAGCAATTACAAAAAGAATAGATTCTTCGACCAGCTCAAAATCATTGGTGCCTATCAGGATTATGAAGAAAGCAGAAATGACAGAAGAGTCAACAGCACCAGCCTCAGAAATCAATCGGAGCAGGTAGACATATTTAGTATCAACATAGATTTAGACAAAGAGACCGGAAGCGGGAACTTATATTATGGCGCAGAGTGGTTGCTTAACGATGTTTCCTCAGTAGCGACAAACACCGATATTGAGACGGGATCAATAACACCAACAGGATCGAGATATCCGGATGAAGGTAGCTCCTATAGGGCCGTATCTGCTTATCTTAACTACAAACACAGGTTATCCGAGCAGCTGATCATCAACAGTGGAATCCGCTACAGTAATGTAAGACTTCAGGCAGAAACAAGTGATGCCAATGCCATCTTTTTAAACAGCAATACAATAGACTTACACAAAGGCGCGCTGAACGGCACAGCAGGCCTGGTATGGAAAAAAAACAAAAACACTACTTTCAGTGCATTGTTTTCCAGTGGATTCAGAGCTCCTAATGTTGATGACGTAGGTAAAGTTTTCGAAATCGACGGAGATGAAATTGTGGTGCCCAATGCAAACCTAAAACCGGAATTCTCCTACAATGCCGAGTTATCATACAAAAAAAACATCACAGAAAAACTCACTTTTGACCTGGTAGTTTATCATTCCTGGCTGTCCAATTTTATAGCCAGAGATGTCTTCGAGGTAGATGGTAGTTCTACGATAGATATCAATGGAGAGACCTTTACCATCCTGGCTCAGCAAAATTTTACTACAGCGAGGATCTACGGATTTGGAACCAAAATCAATTATGTTTTTGATAAATTCTGGGCTTTTTCAGGAAGCTTTAACCTAACGGATGGTAGAGAAACTGAGACCGATGTACCTTTGAGGCATACACCCCCATTCTTCGGTAAATCCAGTATGATCTACCGCAATAACAAATTTAAAATTGAGGGTTTTGTAGAATATAGCGGCGCAAAAAAATTCGAAGATCTGGCCCCTTCCGAGCAATCAAAAACAGATATTTATACCGAAGACGGCAGCCTCGGATGGATTACTTTCAATATGAAATCATTTTATCAGATTAATAAAGTATTTTCGCTGGCTGGCGGTGTGGAAAACATAGCAGATACACATTACAGAACTTATTCTTCAGGAATTAGTGCACCCGGCAGAAACTACATCATTTCATTAACAGCACAATTTTAACAAATGATTCAGGATTTAAGACATATCGCTATCGCTGGCAATATAGGCGCAGGCAAGACAACACTCACCAAAAAGCTTTCAAAGCACTATGGCTGGGTGCAGGAACTGGAGTCTGTTGATGAAAATCCTTACTTAAGAGATTTTTATGAGGATATGGAGAAGTGGTCGTTTCACTTACAAGTCTATTTTCTAAATAGTCGTTTTCAGCAAATCAAAAGGGTGAGACTTGGTCAGGATGTAGTGATCCAGGATCGTACAATTTATGAGGATGCGCATATCTTCGCGAAAAGTCTTTACGGCTCAGGAAAATTTACAGACAAAGATTACGGTACCTACATCGCTTTGTTTGAATCTATGATCGAGTTTGTAAGTCCGCCGGATCTGCTGATTTACTTAAAGGCCGATATCCCAAAACTGGTAGAGAATATTGAAAAGAGAGGTAGGGTTTATGAAAATGCCATCAGACTGGATTACCTGAAAAACCTCAACAGGCACTATGAAGATTGGATCAGAAATTATGATCACGGCAGGTTACTGATCATTAACATGAACGACATGGATTTCATAGAAAATACCGACGATTTCTCTAAAATAGTAAACCTGATCGACAGAGAATTGAACGGTCTATTCAGCAGCTAGCGAATGGCTAAATGTTAAAAAGTATTAAAATCTAAATTAATCTGAAAATTTCAAAACTTTTAAAGAATGCCTACCGTATACTAAAGTGTAGTAGAATTTCTTTATAATAACTCAAAGTAGAAAGGGCTGGTGAATGACCAGCCTTTTTTTATTTATTTAACTTCTATTTTGAAATAAAGTGTGGAGTTTGGAGGAATAATTCCAGCAGGTCTGCTGCCATAGCCCAATTCTGGCGGAATCCGCAACCATGCAACAGATCCCTTCTTCAGTTTAGCAACTCCCTCATCCCATCCTTTAATGACTCTTCCCTGACCTAAGATGAACTTATAGGTTTTGTCTCTATCCACAGAACTATCGAATTTCGTTCCATCCTCCAGATAGCCGGAATAGTGCACTTCTACTTCTTTACCTTTTTCTGGCAGCTCTCCTGTACCTTCTTTAATAATTTTAATGCCCAAGCCGTTCAGCTCATATTTATAACCGAATTTTCTTTTCTCAACCTCCCAGACCTTCAATCCTTCAATCATGAATAGCAGTTCAAGGTTGGAAACTTTCAGTTTTTTATCAGTGGCTACACTTTTTAGATATGACAGGTCATTCACTGACCCTATTGGAATGGTTTTAAATTTCTTTTCGCCTCTTAGTTTAAAAGATGCTGCGCCTTCACCAAACTGCGCGCACATGCCTGGGAAAGACTCACTTGCAAAGCAATAATCGTTCACATCGTCTTTAGGCATTTTACATTCATCACACTGTCCGTAAGTGGTAAATACCACCAACAGACAGAGCATTGAAAATATCGTTATTTTTTTCATATCACATTTACTAATTAGGGGACAATAATCGCTAAATGTGATAAGATAAACAAGTTGGTTAACTTCTCTTTCTTCTAAAGGTTATAGAAATATATTGGTCATTGGGAACACCGATATTTGCGAGGTCCCATTCAGGATCGTAGTTGTTTACCCAATTCCTGATACATTCAACGCGATCAGTTTCAAATTCGGGGCAATCATCCCAGTAGAAAATCTCTACGCGATAATTGTAATGCTGTTTTTCACCATTGATTCTTACTTCTACTTCCACGTCCTGTTTTTCATCCAGACTAGGGATCTCTATTCCTATGTAGCTCATATATTATTGTTTATGATACAAATTGCAAAAAACATACCATCAATTTTATCTCATTAATTATCAGATAGTTACAAATATCGCCTAAAAAAAATGTGCTCATTTTGGAACATTTTGTTTTCAAAAACGAACTATATACATTGGAGTTTTAACAATACAGATGAGACTGAATAAATATTTTCCTATATTGATTATAGCAGTATTAGCTGCCTGTAAAAACGGAGAAACTGTATTTTCAAACAATACTAAAAGCAGCAGACCTTCGCCTCCTGCCAGTGTCATAGGTAAAGTTGCCAATGCCGAAATAAAAATCGATTACAGCTCACCCGCTGTTAGAGAAAGAAAAATTTGGGGCGATTTGGTTCCCTACGACAGAATCTGGAGAACCGGAGCAAATGAAGCCACTACCATAGCAGTGAGTAAGGACGTGATCATCAATGGTGAAAACCTCCCAAAAGGGAAATATTCCTTATTTACTATTCCCGGCCCTGATAAGTGGGTGGTCATTATCAATAAGGACTGGGATCTTTGGGGAAGCTATGATTACAAAGAAAGCAAGGACGCCCTCAGGCTGGAAGTAAAGCCTTATCAGTTGGAAAAGCATAAAGAAAGAATGACATTTGAAATTGATACCGAATCAATAGAATTTAAATGGGAAAAACTTGGTTTTGAGCTGGCCGTTAAAGCAAACTAAATTATTTTTTTTTAATACACTCATTTGTGATCCTGACCAACAGCTTAGTTAATTGATTAAGCTTTTCGTTGCAGTCTTTGAGCTGAAATCTCCTTTTCATGAACATTGGATCGACGTAACCCAGATACACCTCACCGTGTTCATCCCATACCAGTATCTTGAGAGGTAAATCGAGTGTAACCAATGGATCGCATTCCAGTACACTGTTAGTAAGCATCTGATCTTCGAATATAAATATTCTGTTATGGGCAGTCACCCTTTCATCTACAGCTTTATCGTAATTTACTATCTTATGATAGGTAAGTCCTTTTGCTTTAATCAACGAATCCAGCCTGGAGATAGTGGTTTCATAGTCGTGTGAACTTTTAAAAATTCACATTCTGAGCTGCCACATTCCAACATAATAACATAGCAAAGATTCCAGATATAAATATTTTCATTGTTCCGTTATTAGATCGCAAATCTATTAAATATCAATTAATCAATAGCATGGTTGCCCAATGAAATGAAACGATGGTCGGTAAACTGATGATTTTCAACGGATAAAATACAGTTTTAATCTAAAATTCTACTGATTGATTTTGAAAAAGACTGAAAACTCATCAGACATTCTAATTTTTTAATATTTTTACATTTCGTTAAAGAAAGAAAGTCGCCTGTACATAGAGAATTTAAATTTATATGAAAATAAAGCTTTATTTGCTGACACTAATCGTCGTTGCGGTGTCTGTTGGAATTCCAGCAATTTTACCTGAGGTAGCAGCGATTAATTACATATCAGCAGCCGTAGGATTAATCATCGGAATCGCAGGTATCGCCCTGTTTTACAGTCCATTGGAAAAACTAAAAAGCCTTTCTGAGGAAATTGCCAAAGGAAATCTGAATATAAAATCAGAAATAGACAAATCAAATGAATTTGGAGGTATTGCCGAACAGCTGGACAATACAGCTTCACTGCTATTGAATAAGATAGAAGACCAGAAAACTTTTAATCAAAGGATAAAGGATTCTTTGAAAATACCTTTTAGCATCTTGGCATCAGGAAGCATAGATCGCTGTATCCTCTCAGCATAATTG
>JBCBHL010000302.1:0-9152 GCA_038525605.1 Bacteroidota bacterium | reverse complement strand
CATTATAGGAGAAGAGCATCGAAAATATCAACGCCATTATCAAAATAGGGATCTTATGTTTTTTATTCAGCATGTTTATTGTTCTATCTCGTTGAAATCTCCAACGCTTAAATCGGCACTTTTGTACTTTAATTTAACATTTTTTCCGATCATTGAGTCTTTTAAAACTGCATGATCTATCGATGTCTCTTCTCCTATAATGGAATTTTCAATCACCGAACCTGAAATCGTCGTTCCCTGTCCAACAGATACATGGGGACCAATTACAGAATTTCCAATTTTCGCACCATCGCCGATGTATACTGGCGGTATAATGGTGCTTTTATTTATTTCAGCATTTTTACTAATCAGTTCGTTCTCACTCAAATAGGTCAGATAAGTCTTATTGGTTTCAACTGTTGCCTTTTTATTCCCACAATCGAGCCAGTCATCAACTTTTCCGGGTACAAACTTGACCCCTTTCAACTTCAAATTCTCCAGTGCAACAGTCAACTGATATTCACCACCACTGGTAATATTCTGATCTATGAGGTTTTTAATTTCTTCTCTGAGCTTTTCTCCTTCCTTAAAGTAGTATATACCAATGATAGCAAGGTCAGATACAAACTCTTTTGGTTTTTCTACGAAATCTGTGATGATCTGGTTACCATCCAACTTGACAACACCAAATGCACTTGGGTCTTCTACCTGCTTTACCCAGATAATTCCGTCACTGGCAGCATCGAGCTGAAAGTTTGCCTTAAACAAGGTATCAGCAAATGCTACTATCACATTTCCACTTAAAAGTTCTTTGGCACAATAGATAGCATGCGCGGTTCCCAATGCTTCTTCCTGGTAAACGATATGTCCTTTCGCTCCAAGTTCTGACGCAATCTTCAAAAGTGACTCCTCCACTTCCTTACCAAAATCTCCGATAATGAAGGCAATTTCATCAATTGGATCTTTGCAAACTCCTGCAATATCCCTCACTAATCTCTCTACAATTGGTTTACCCGCAATCGGCACAAGTGGCTTTGGCGTTGTAAGCGTATGAGGTCTTAGTCTTTTACCTCTGCCAGCCATTGGTATTATTAAATTCATACTATCTAAATTTCCTCAAAAATAACCAGATTATTATCCGCAGATGTAAAATCTAACTTCTTTTTCTAATTAGCTTACTGATATTTACTTTTTCAATTTTCAGAATGAGTAAAAGCACGATCAAAACAACAGTGTTCTGCATCATGAAACTCATCAATCCATCTTCAGGATGATAATAATAAAGCATCATCGCCACCCCAAAAATAGCACCTATATAAGCCAGACCTCTTCCAATCTGATAAGGCACTGTATAAAATTTTTGCCCGATCAGATAACTAGCCCCTGACATGAAAAAATAAATAGCACTCGTAATAACGGCACTGGCCATGTAGCCATAAGCAGGTATAAACAACCAATTGAGCACTATGGTCATTAGGGCTCCTGCTCCTGAAATATATGCTCCATACATCGTTCTGTCTGTTAACTTAAACCAGACAGACAGATTGTAATACACCCCCAGAAACAATCCACCGAGCAACAGCCACGGAACAGTGGGCAGTGCTTTGAGATATACATCACTTCTTAAGAATATGCCGGCAATGAAATCGAGATTTGCTACTACTGCCAATAATAGCAGTGAGGCAAAAACAATGAAACCATTCATTACCTTCGCAAATAAGGCAGGTGATTCTTTGTTTTCAGCTCCTTTGAAAAAAAAGGGCTCAGCAGCATATTTAAAAGCCTGTATCGCAAGCACCATAAAAACGGATAACTTGTAACAGGCACCAAATACCCCTAGCGCATCAAGACTGGTCATCCCCTCATAATAACCATCCGGTAATCTGTATTTCAACATGGCTCTTGACAGCATTTCGTTGGTAACACCAGCCAGCCCCAGAAACATAATTGGGGTAGCGTAGGCAAAAACTGACTTTAAGGAGTTTGTTGCTATTGTGGGCTTTGTTTTGAAAAGCAAATCAGCCAGCAGCAACAAATAGAGCGCATTGGCAATCAGGTTGGAGATAAAGACATAGCCTACGCCAACACTTTCATCGTAAAAAGTGAGTAAAAACCCACTAAAACCGTCGGCTAATAAAATTGGGCACCAAACGATGAAAAACAGGTTGAGCAATATGACCACTACAATATTGATGATTTTGGTAATAGCAAACCTTTTTGCCTTTCCCTCCAGTCTCAATCTGGCGAAAGGGATCGCGACAACCGCGTCAATCATCATTACAGATGCCAAAATATAGATATAGATTTCCTGCCCGGGATAGCCCAGTATTTCTACTATTGACGAAGCAAAAATCACCAGTAAACCAGTGATGACAAACGCATTTACGACGACAAGAGTCTGAATCTGATTGTAAACGAGCTTTCTATCGGCCGATGGCTTGTTGGCCAACCTAAAAAAAGTTGTTTCTAAACCAAACAGGTATAATACATTGAAAAACGCTACATAAGCATAGAAATCCGTCACTATACCATACTCTCCTTCTTTAAATACATCTGTATATAAAGGTACGAGCAAGTAATTGAGTAATCTACCAACAATGGTGCTTACTCCATAAATGACAGTTTGTCCTGCCAGCTTTTTGAGCGGATTCAATTACGGTGTTTTATTCGCCAGTGAAGTCTGCTGGTCGTTTTTCTAAAAACGCTTCTGTTCCTTCTTTAAAATCTGAGGTTTTGCAGCAACTTGCGAAGGAATTGGCTTCCACCTGGTAGCCATCTTTTTCATTGGAAAAAACAGCATTGACACAATCAACAACGAGACCGATCGCTACGGGTGCTTTTTGAGCTATCTTATTTAAAATATCTGTAGACTTTACTATAGCTTCTTCTTTGGATTCTACCAGATGATTGACTAATCCCAGTTCTTTTGCTTCATCTGCTTTAATTACGTCGGCGGTCATCATCAACTCAAATGCTTTTCCCTTACCTACTAACTGAGTAAGTCGCTGTGTACCCCCATATCCGGGAATAATGCCGAGGTTTACTTCCGGCTGACCAAATCTTGCATTTGCGGTGGCAACTCTCATATGACAGGCCATAGCCAGTTCACATCCTCCACCAAGCGCAAACCCGTTGACAGCTGCCACTACGGGAGTATGACAATTTTCGATCATGTCGAATATTTCCTGACCGCTTTCTGCAAATTTTCGGGCATTCATCTCGTTTAGCTGAGACAATTCCTTGATATCAGCTCCTGCTACGAAAGCCTTTTCACCTGAACCTGTAATGATTACCCCCTTGATATCTCTGTTATCGTAAACTCCCTGAATCACCTCTTTGAGTTCTTCGAGAGTCTTCTGATTCAAAGCATTTAATTTTGACTCCCTATTGATAGTGATGGTCAAGATACCCGCATTATCAGCCAGCAGTAAATTATCGTAAACTTCCATAGATTATTCTGTTGTGGTGCCAAATATAAAGTAGTGTGTAGGAAAAGCAAATTATTAGACTAATTCGTACCTAATCGTACAATTTTTTCAGGTAAAAGTTAAATACTCTCTACCATTTGAGAGAGAATTTCATCTACCATCGAAGAGAGATCAAATCGATGTTTCCAACCCCAGTCTTGTGCAGCGGCTTGATCGTTGATGCTATTCGGCCAGCTATCCGCTATCGTTTGTCTGAAATCCGGTGTGTAGCTGATGTTAAAATCCGGAAAGTGCTTTTTGATCTCCTGAAATATCTGGGCCGGAGTAAAGCTGATGGCTGCCAGATTGTAACTCGACCGGACTTTGATGCTATCGGTGGGTGCCTCCATTAGTTCTACAGTAGCTCTTACTGCATCGTCCATATACATCATCGGCAATTCGGTGTCTTCTTCAAGGAAACAATCGAAGTGCTGATGCTCTGTAGCTTTGAAAAAAATATCAACGGCATAATCTGTTGTCCCTCCGCCCGGCTTGGTTTTATAGCCTATGAGACCTGGGTATCGGATGCTCCTTACATCAACGCCATACTTTTCAAAATAATATTGGCACCATCTCTCCCCTGCCTGCTTGCTAATACCGTAAACCGTATTAGGATTCATGATGGTGTTTTGTGGTGTCTGATCTTTGGGTGTATCAGGACCAAATACCGCAATAGAACTGGGCCAGTAGATTTTCTTGATAAGCCCATCTTTTGCTGCTTCTAAAACCAACAAAAGACTATCCATATTTAGCTGCCATGCGAATAACGGGTTTTGTTCTCCTTTGGCAGACAAAACAGCTGCCAGGTGATAAACCTCGCTAATGTCATATTCTTTGATCAACTGAAGGAATCTATCCTTGTCCATGATATTCAGTTTCTCAAAGGGACCATCTGAAATGTAAGGGATCGGATTGCTGATATCCGAGGCTATGACCTGATCATTCCCCTTGCGGTTTCTGAGGTAGACCGTAAGTTCTGATCCTAACTGTCCGCATGCACCAATTATCAATGTTCTACTCATGGCGTTATTATTCGAAAGTCAAAAATAGAATTTCATTTTGTATTTTTTCATAAAAAAACATCTTAATTCTATCGTATTTTGCGAAAATTTCATTTTTCGAATTAAAATTTGGAAATAAGATAATTAAGCAATTATTTATCTCATCACAACCGTGATTCACACTTTCTCAAAAATACATATCATTAACAACATAGAATAGAGACTGTTTTATTAACGGCAGGTTTCATTAAATTGCGCAAAAGAATATCCAAGACTATGTATACAACATTAAAAGCTAAACTCGAAAAAGAAATTCAGGAAATTAAAGATGCTGGTCTTTACAAGCAGGAGAGAATTATTTCCTCACCGCAGGAAGCCGTGATCAAATTAGACAGTGGTCAGGAAGTGATAAACTTTTGCGCCAATAATTACCTGGGGCTGTCTTCTCATCCTAAGGTATTAGCGGCAGCCAAAGAAACAATTGATAGTCATGGTTTTGGCATGTCTTCGGTTAGGTTTATATGCGGTACTCAGGACATTCACAAACAGCTGGAAGATAAAATCTCTGAGTTTTTAGGGATGGAGGACACGATTTTGTATGCAGCTGCATTTGATGCCAACGGGGGCGTTTTTGAGCCATTGCTGGGCCCTGAAGATGCCATTATTTCCGACGCTTTGAATCATGCGTCTATCATAGATGGTGTTCGCTTGTGCAAAGCCCAGCGATACAGATATGAGCATAACAACATGGAGGATCTGGAAGCTAAATTGAAAGATGCTGCTGATGCCAAATGTAAGATCATCGTTACGGACGGCGTATTTTCAATGGATGGTACCATAGCACAACTGGATAAGATTTGTGAATTAGCGGATAAATATGATGCCCTTGTCATGTCAGATGAATGCCACTCTACCGGGTTTATGGGAAAAACGGGAAGAGGTGTGCATGAGCACTGTGGTGTAATTGACAAAATGGATATCATCACCGGCACATTAGGCAAGGCACTCGGAGGAGCATCGGGCGGATTTACCAGTGGAAAGAAAGAAATTATTGACATCTTAAGACAAAGGTCAAGACCTTATTTATTCTCAAACACACTTGCTCCTTCTATTACAGGTGCTTCCATCGCTGTAATTGATATGCTTAGTGAAACCACTGAATTAAGAGATAAATTAGAGGATAATACCAAATACTTCAGATCTGAAATAGAAAAGGCAGGGTTTGATATCAAACCGGGTACACATCCGATTGTTCCCATCATGCTGTATGATGCTACACTTTCTCAGAAAATGGCAGCTAAACTGCTTGAAAAAGGCATTTATGTAATCGGGTTCTACTATCCGGTTGTTCCGAAAGGGCAGGCAAGAATCAGAGTACAGATCTCTGCGGTACACGACAGGGCGCATCTCGATAGAGCAATTGCCGCTTTTACAGAAGTTGGTAAGGAGCTGGGTGTTATTTAATTCTGAATGGAATTTTAATCGAGAACTTTCTTTCTATTATTGAAAGAAAGACTCCGGTAAAAAAAGCCAGTTTTCGAATGAAAACTGGCAATTTCATTTCAATGATCTACTAGCAAATACCCGTAAAACAGAATATTCTTATATTCGAATACGGTGAGCTTCCTCCTCCTCCGTCATCACAAACACGGTCATTAGATTGGTTTCTGCCACCCTTTAAAGTCATTTGCAATTCCGCATCATCCATTTGTGTTACAAAACTGGATACTTTGAGACTGCTTAGCTTAATCTTCTTTTTCATGTAATTGTTTAGTTAATCATTTTGCCTACTCTGTTAAACGCTTTTGGGCTTCCGCGTATGATTGGGACATACTGACTGAAGCATACCCACCTAAAGTTCATGATTTTTCAATACATAAACAGGTGAAGTTTCTTATTTCAGTGCTTTTATTCTCCGGTTATAATTGAAAAGGAGCGAAGAAAGGTCTAGTAAATTCCTTGCTATGTGAATATCGAAGCAATTGTTGATTATTCCGGGTCAATTATTACCAACTCACCGTTGTTTTGGCCCACAATCCAGGATTCACCACCTGATACTGTCACAGGCCTAATTTTGTTATGCATCTGAAAAGGCTTCAAAGGCAAGTCAGATTGGAAGCTAAAATTGCCCTGACCATCTCCTAATAAAATGCTTCCTGAATTAGCATCCAGCTTACCAAAATTAGCGATCAATGTCTCATAATTTCCAACCATTAGCAGGTCGTTTTTCTGATCACCATTAATATCTGCAATTGCAACATCGTTGATGGTGGATCTTTGCGCTTCACGAGGTAATTCAATGACTGTTTTATCATTCAAGATAATTATTGAAGCCAATGTATTCACCTGTTTATAAGTCTTTACGGGGACTCCAAGCAATTCTTCAGGAGAACTGATCTTACTAAATGCTGAATATTGCTGAAATTTTTTCTTTAGGTATGGCAATTGTTCTGCCAGATCGTCCTTTGGGAAAAGAGGGATCTCAGTACCATTGAAATACCTGAATATCACCGGATCCAATCGCCCGTTCTTGTCGAAATCATCGAGATAAAGTGTCATGGGTTCATCAGTGCTCACCCGTATCAAACTATTGAGACCGAAGTTACCTAAAACCAAATCCGGTTTACCGTCATTGTCTAAATCTTCGCTTTCAATACAATTCCACCATCCATACAAATCATCCGAAAATTCACCTTGTTTCCACGTTAGCTGACCTTCGTTATTTTCGAAAAGCTTCGGTTTCATCCAAAGTCCTACAACTATCAGATCGTGATCGCCATCCTGATCAAAATCTGTCCATACTGCGTCGCTGATCATTCCGGTTAAACCGGGAATACTTACTTTTTCCATTTTACCATTCCCGTCGTTTTTCAGTATGTAGGAAACGGGATCGACTCCATATTGCATATTTACTGACTGACTGCCAATAAAAACATCCAAGTCACCATCATCATCAAAATCGAATGGTTTCAGGCAAGAGCCGTTGGACTGAAAAGCATTGAAAGAAGGATCACGTTTGTACCTTCCGCCCTCATTCAGATAAAGTCTATGCTTCATTCGAAGGTCGTTATTTCGATACCTACCGCCACCACTGATTACTACCAGATCAAGGTCTTTATCATCGTCAATGTCTAAAAAAGATGCATCAACATCTTCATAGGGACTATCTCTTTCAAACACTGGCTGTGACACTTCCCTGAAAAGCTCCTTACCTGCAACCTGAACAAAGAGTTTTCCCGCCTGGTCGTGCGCTCCGCCAACATAAAAATCATCATTGCCATCCTGATTATAATCACCAACAGCTATTGCTGGTCCTTTCCTCGATAAGCTAAAGGGGATGAGCGTTTCCTGCTCATAATCGAAGAATTTATCCTCTTTGTGACGGAATGGTAAAGCACGGGAGTTCAGCTCAGTTTTTTCAAAAGTCACAGGATTGAAGTCTTCCAACCCATTAAGATCGATCGTTAGCAAAGCATTTGCCGAGGTTCCTGCTACTACTTTTCTCCTCCCCTCAAAAATCACTTCCAAACTGTCTACGGTGGTAGCGTCACCTAAACCAAAAACCAAATCGGAAGAAACTGTCGACTGAAACCCTCTGGCAGTAAACAGCTCCTTGACGGTTTTATCTCCATTGGCAAATACAGTCACTTTCGCTCCAATAGCAAAAGGATTGAGTTCAGGGCCATTCAATTTAACTTTGATATAATTCTTTCCGGCATTGTTTCGGAGAACGGTAGCTATCTCATTGATGTTATTGCTTACTAAATCAAGATCTCCATCATTGTCTAAATCACCGTAAGCTGCACCGTTAGAAAATGACTTTTGACTGAATTCATTCTTAACAAATTCCTGATCATCCGTTCCCCAATAAATGATATTCGGCAAATGACCGGATGGCATCCCATCGATGATTCTTTGGCTGATACTGTCTTTCTTTGCTTTTTTAAAACTCCTGTAGTCTGCATCACTTTTGAAATTAATAAAGTCCAAATCGTTTGGACGCTTAAAAATCCCGTTGGCGATGAAAAGATCATTAATACCATCGTTATCAAAATCGGCAATCAACGGTGACCAGCTCCAGTCAGTGGCATAGGTTCCACTCATAGTTGCTATGTCCACAAATAAATCATTCCCTTTATTTAGCTGAAATGCATTCCTTGAGTACTGATCGTGATAGCCATACAGTTTTTTAATTTGACTTACTTTATTTTTGTCTTCACCCGCGGATTTCAATAACACCTCATGATCATAAGGCATCATATCCAACGTGAAAATATCAGGCTTTCCATCTTTGTTAAGATCGGCAATATCATTTCCCATCGAAAACCTGGTTTGGTGACCAAAGCTTTCGGTAGCCTTCTCTTTAAAAGTGCCATCTTGCTGGTTGATGTAGAGGTAGTCATTCTCATGAAAATCATTGGAAACATAGATATCCGGCCAGTGATCTCCATTGATATCTGACACGCCAATTCCCAGTCCATAACCCAGGTGACTACTGTAAATTCCTGCTTTTGCTGTTACGTCTACAAATTGTTGTTTCCCCTCATTTGCCAAATTCTCATACAGTCGGTCTCCTGTTTTATCATCACTATTCTCCCGTTTTTGCGCACTGGTGTAAGAGTTTACATCATGGAAAGAGTGATTTAACAGATACATGTCTAAATCGCCATCCAAATCATAGTGCCTTTTTTGATTATGATTTGGA
>JBCBHL010000301.1:0-9166 GCA_038525605.1 Bacteroidota bacterium | reverse complement strand
ACACTGAAGATAACACTCTTTCACTACACGACTCTCTTACGATATATATAGTTGATCTGATGCCTTTTTCTGATAGATAACACGAAAAAGGAAACGATAATGATAACATCTATTAATTCTAAAGTCATTCGTCTAAAATACAATAGATATCAGAAAAAGGCATCAGATCAACTATATTTTGAATATGCATTGAATAGCTCTATGTTTTCATGCCCCTGCTTTCTTCTTTCTACGTTCCAAGACCAGGCGAATTTTATTTGAAAGGGAATCCCGCTGACAATCAAAAGGTATGTGATCGATCGTGTAGCTGAAAAGATGAAACTGTATTAATTTAGCGACTCCAAAATAATAGTTGTAATTATGAAAAAGGTATTTCACCTATCGACTTGTAGTACTTGCAAAAGAATTCTCAGTGAAGTGGGGACTGATGGCCTGGAACTTCAGGACATTAAAACCGAACCAATTACTGAATCACAAATTGATGAGATGAAGGATCTCGCGGGAAGTTATGAGGCTTTGTTCAGCAGGAAGGCGATGAAATACAGATCGATGGGTTTGAATGAATTGTCTTTGTCGGAGGATGACTACCGAAAATATATTTTAGAAGAATATACATTCTTGAAAAGACCTGTGTTTCTCATCGATGGTCAGATATTTATTGGCAACTCCAAGAAAACTGTTGAGGCTGTGAAGGCCGCATTAGCTTAAGAAGAAGAGCATGATCGGTCAGTGGTGTAATCCAGATATCAATCAGGTTCTTTTTTGGATATTTCATCCAGCTTGTCGATGATCACGTCCAACTTATTTTCCAGCTCATCGACCCGGTCGGACATTTTTTCCAATTTGTCCTGAATGTCTTCATCCTCGATGAAGTAGTCTGTAATTGTACCAATCATCGTGGAAAACATAATCATTCCCAACAAAATCAATACAACAGAAAGAAACTTTCCCTCCACAGTCACCGGGGGTAAGTCCTGAAGAAAACCAACGGTAATCGTAGTGATGGTTGTCCACCACAAAGAATCTCCGAGCGTGCTGATATTTGGATTGGCTTTATGTTCCAGTTCATAAAAACTGAGGGTGAACAAAAAGATAATCACCGCATTGAAAATGAAAATATTTCTAAGTGTGGAAAATGAGTTTTTCTTATTGAAGAAGGCAAAAATATACTTTGCTGATCTCACCACTCTCAGAATACGGAAGATTTTAAAAACCCTGCCCGCTCTTAAAACACCAATTGTTGGGATGGAAGAGATAAAATCTATCCAGTTGAGCTTTAAGTAATGCCACTTGTTCTTGGCGGTTGAAAATCCATAGAAAAAGTCAGAAAGAAAAATAATACAGATAACAAAATCAACAGTTTCGAGTGCTCTCTTTGTTTGTGCAGAATAATCTAATAGCGAACTGACATACAATTCGATTACGACATAAACTGAGAGAAAAAGTAGAAAATACTCAAATTGTCTTCTTGAGATATTTTTATAAAACCAGCTGCTGCTAATCAAATTCATGTAATTGTTTAGATTTTTTTCCTACAAAATGCTAAACTAATTACAATGTATCAGAAATTGAATAGCTCACCAAAAAGATGAAACTAAAATAATTTTGCTGTAACGTCTGATGACCTGCTTTAGGCAGTTCTACTTCTTCCTTTGTAAAAGTATTCTTTAGTTATTTATCTGAAACTCTCCTTCATCTATCAACTCATCATCCAGAAAATTGATCCCGAACCCGCTTTTGCCAGCATTAGTGCCATCAATAAAACCTGCTACATTGACAACATAGGTTCTTTTCACATTCCTTTTCACTGTAATTGGCTGAATAGTCAGTATCCGCTCTCTTTCAAAATCACCATTTTCATCATAGACATCCAGTCCGATGTTAACTGTCAACTCTTGCTCAAATTCATCAGGATGAACAAATTCAGGATAGATTGTTGGAAGCGTAATGATGTGAAAACCTTCATTATTTGTTGAATCGAGTTGATAGTAGATTGCAGTAAGTGAACCAAATCTAATTTTTAATATGTCATTGTTGTCAATGCTATCTGCTCTGAAAGCCAATCCAAAACTGGCTCTCTTCAGATCAATTGTAATCAAAGAATCTGCCTCTCCGGGATTGTCAATCTCTACTTTCTGATTGAAACGATCGATGATAGAACTAGACTGGCCTTCAAATACTGAATCCGGACCAACGTATGTATCAAAACCACCTTCAGTTATCTGATTTGCTCTGATAAAATCCGAATAGGCATTGTCCAGCACCCTGCTTTCTCCAAAGGCTTTACTCAGGATGGTGTCTCCGGCATCTTCGTAATATGCCAATCCTTCACTGGTACCATCTTGTAATGCACTGAAATAGATGACGTAGCTTTCATCTGAAAACAGCTCTATTTCGGCTTTGCTGAGGTCATTGAAAATACCCTCTCTGTAAAAAACCTCCTGATTGTCGACCTTTCTGGCAATTTGAATTCCAAAGACAGTTCCTAAATCTCCTTCGATCCTTCCTCCTCCGATTGGCGACTCATCAATCAGATCGATTTCTCCTTCCACATCGAATTTGATATTGATTGCCTCACCTATTTCATCTTCGATGTTGGTGTCATCGTCTGTACATGCCATACACAGTGATAATCCAAATATTAATAAAGTTGCTTTGTTAAAAATTTTCATATTGAATGATTTCTAAGTTTTAAATAACAGATATTCAAAAAAACAGTAGTCATGTCTACAGGAGAGTTCGAATCATCGTAATCAATGATGCAAAATCACAATTGATTAAGCTTCTTAGGTAGCTT
Source organism: Bacteroidota bacterium (assembly GCA_038525605.1). GTDB lineage: Bacteria > Bacteroidota > Bacteroidia > Cytophagales > Cyclobacteriaceae > JANSWY01. The sequence continues at coordinate 6,369 of JBCBHL010000301.1, read as the reverse complement.
AACACTATAACAGGATTTCCTACTGTTCCGTAAAAATAGGAAAAATTTTAATTGGATGTGTGATCGCTTAAAAAAAGCCGTTCCAGATGACCATTCCCAGGATAATGATTGTCACTCCAAATTTAAGAATAGTTCCGGCTAAAAAACCGATAAATGATCCCAGCGCTGCTTTTAAGGCAATATCCGGTTTCTTCTGATAGATTAGTTCGCCCACAAAGGCGCCTAGTGCCGGACCGAGTATGATGCCCAAAGGACCAAAAAATAAACCTACAATAATGCCGATGGTACTTCCCCAAACACCGTATTTACTGCCTCCCAGTTTTTTGGTTCCAACACTTGGAATTACATAATCCAGAACGGTGATAATGGCAACAATGACGAACCAAGTGATCAGTCGATTTGTGGTAAACGGACCTGTATCCTGTAACTGGAGCAGCCACATTCCTCCAAAGCTAATGGGTGGTCCTGGGATAACGGGCAGAAAACTACCTATTACCCCAACAATACAAATAATTGTCGCCAGTGATGCAATGCCAATGTCATACCAGACCTCCATACTTCTGATCAGACGCCTTCGGCCTCTACTTCAGTCACATCATTGGGAAGCATTCTTTTCAGCAGGTTTTCGATTCCTGCTTTGAGTGTAATGGTAGAAGACGGACAACCGCTGCAAGACCCTTGCAGCAATACTTTTACCTTACCTTCATCAAATGAATGAAAGGAAATTGCACCGCCATCCTGTTCTACTGCAGGTCTGATGTATTCATCCAGAATACCTTTGATTTTAGCTTCTATTTCAGTGTCCTCTTCACTGATTTCATTACTGAACTCAGCTTCATTGAGGATTTGTTTACCTTCTTCCAGAAAACCTGAGATGTGTCTTTTCAATTCATCCTGAATCTCAATCCACTCTACGTCTTCTGCTTTGGTAACGGTGATAAAATTAGACATGTAAAAAACACGCTTCACATAAGGGTATTCAAACAATTCCAACGCCAAAGGCGCATTGGCAGCACTTTCCTTATCTGGAAAATCCTGACTTGAACCTTCCGGTAATAGCATGAAATTCACGACAAACTTCAATGAATTGGGATTTGGATTTGCTTCCAGGTATATTGTTATATGTTTTTTATCCATCTTATTTCGTGTTATTGCTACTGATCTAAGTAAACACACAAAGTTATAATTAGTTCACTAAAGACGATCTTTTCAACGGTATATTTTACTCTGATCAGCAGGGTAGCTATTTTGCATCAGGAATCTCCTAGTTCTCCTTCTGTTTCAGCTACAATAGTAGATACGGTTGCATCGCCGGTAACGTTCACGACTGTTCTGCACATATCCAAAATTCTATCCACCGGGAATATAATCGCAATCCACGCAGGATTTAATCCTACTGATTCCAATACCAGAATCATTAAAACAAGTCCCGCACTCGGAATGGCGGCTGCTCCAATTGAAGCGAGAGACGCTGTAACGATGATCACAAGCTGCTGACTGATCGTTAAATCTACCATATGCAACTGAGCCATCGATATGACTGCCACGGCTTGATACAAACTGGTTCCGTCCATGTTGACGGTAGCACCAATTGGCAATACAAAACTGGTAATTTTCTCAGGAACCTTGATATTGTTGTGCATACACTTCATTGTCACAGGAAGTGTGGCAACTGAGGAAGAAGTAGAAAATGCCGTTATCTGAGCATCTCTGATACCCTTCATAAAACTTCTGTATGTCAGTTTCTTTGAAAACAATGTCACCACAACCGGATAAAAGAGCAATACCATAAAGGCGAGACCTATCACCAGAACAACAGAATACCACGATAAAAACTCCAGCAGACTAAAAAACTTATCAGGGTCAGTTCCGGCTGCTTTCACAATCTGTCCTGCCATGAGCGCAAAAACAAAGATGGGCATGGCTTCCATGACGATCATCACCATTTTTACAAAAATCTCATTCAGGCCATCAACTACTTTGAATACAGGCTCTGCTTTATCTTTAGGAATGGAAACGAGTACTACCCCAAAAAATACTGCAAAGAAGATAATCTGCAACATGGACATATCCGCCAGCGCCTTAAACAAATTGGATGGCACCACATCCACCAATGGCTGCAAAGGACCCTGGTTCTTGGCAGCTTCAGTTTTTTGCAACTTATCTTCTACCCACTCATTTGTTTCCTGCTGGCCTTCTTTTTCGATAACCGCATCAACTAATGCCTTGTTCTCTGCCTGACATGACAGACACATATCATCTAATTTCTCAACTCCCGGAGTTCTTTTCTGCCACAGTTCATAACTGATCCTGAATTCTTTTCTAAGCGTTTCAGATACTTTTTCCCCAGGCTTGGCAATATTTACCACTACTAACCCTACTGTAACTGCGATTACTGTAGTAACCAGGTAAAGCCCGATCGTTTTCGCCCCCATTCGGCCTAACTTCCTGATATCCTTCAAGGAGGCCACACCTGTAATAATGGAAAAAAGCACTAATGGAACTGCAATCAGTTTAAGGATATTGATAAAAATATCACCGAAAGGCTTAATGTAGTTGAGCGTAAAACTATTCCAGCCAAATTGAACAGAAAGGAAAGCGTATAATGCACCTAACAATAAGCCGATGATTACTTTAATATGTAAAGGGAGTTTCTTCATTTTTAAGCCTTATAAAACTTTCAATTTACGAGATTGATTGATCAAATAAAAATCACTTATGACCAATGCTGCCATTGCTTCTACTATCGGGACGGCGCGAGGAACAACACAGGGATCATGCCTTCCTTTGCCGGAAACTGTCACAGCTTCACCAGCTTCATTGATGCTATCTTGATCCTGCATGATTGTCGCAACCGGCTTAAAAGCAACATTGAAGTAAATATCCTGACCATTGCTGATTCCGCCTTGTATGCCACCGGAAAAATTGGTTCGTGTACTCACCTCACCGTCTTTGCTATCAAACACGTCGTTGTGATCCGAACCCCTCATTTTCACTCCTTCAAATCCACTACCGTACTCAAAGCCTTTCACTGCATTGATACTCAGCATAGCCTTTCCCAGTTCAGCATGAAGTTTATCGAAAACAGGCTCACCAAGTCCGGCCGGCACACCTTTAATCACACAGGTGATTATCCCTCCGATGGTGTCTCTGCTTTTTCTCACACCATCGATCAGCTCGATTGCCTGCTCAGCAAACGATTCATCAGGACATCTGACAATGTTGTCATCTGTTTTGGTAAGGTCTAATTCATGGTATGTTTTCTGTAGTTTAAAATCTCCTACCTGCGAAACATATGCATGAACTTTTATGTCTTTTAAATCCAGAAATGACTTGGCAACAGCACCTGCAGCCACCCTTGCAGCTGTCTCTCTGGCAGAACTTCTACCACCCCCTCTGTAATCTCTGATTCCGTATTTTTCCTGGTAGGTGTAATCTGCGTGCGAAGGTCTGTATTTATCAGCGATGTGACTGTAGTCTTTGCTTCTCTGGTCTGCATTGAAAATCACCATTCCGATTGGTGTACCTGTGCTTTTACCTTCAAAAACGCCTGAAAGAATTTCTACTTTATCGCCTTCTTTTCTTTGTGTCGTGATCTTAGACTGACCGGGTTTTCTCCGATCCATTTCGTGCTGGATAAAATCTTCGTCTATCGTTAATCCTGCCGGACAACCGTCTATCGTTACACCCAGCCCTACGCCGTGCGACTCTCCGAATGTGGTGATTTTAAATAAATTACCAAATGAATTTCCCATCGTATCTATAATAAACCTCGAAACTAACCAGATTCGGTTTGCCGGAAAAGAATAAGCAACACTTAATTGATGAGTATGGTCAATTTTATGCCTTAAGCTGAATAAACAGGGTTTCAATCACCCACAATAAATAAAATATCTGATTAGCTTTCCGTACTTCTTCGTACTTTGATCCCTTTGATCAGGTAAAAAATACCAACTACAATCATCACAACGATCAATACGTTAATCAGAATTTGCAAGTAATTGATACGATTCAGGTTGACCAGATTATTATCCTGGAGGTCTGCTTTATCATAAAAAGACCCCAGATCATTCGCCATAATAAACTGATTTTTTTTGCTTTCACCGTTGACTTTCAGAACTACATTTGACATAAGCGTGTCATAGGACTTAGTGGAGGTATTGAAATACACCCATGAAAAATAGTCTGACATTTTATACTCTCCCGGTTCGTTTGGCACTCCGTAAAACTCGAACTCTTTAGTACCTGTTACCTTGCCGTTATTTTTTTGAATTGTTTGCCTTACTGCCGGATCATAAATTTCAATGTCTTCACTCTTGGGAGCCTCAGGTGGGTTAATCGCACTGATATTTCCTATGCCTCCAATGTCGAAATTGTATGAAAAGCTTTGACCTGTATTTAATTCCGTCTTATCAATTTTTTCTCTTAACCTAAAATTACCAACAGCAACGCTTTCCTTCAGAGGGTGATCAGGAAGCTCTTTTACTTTGATAATTTTCTCTTTCGTTCTGAAAGTCTGATAATCCTCTTCTTTATTTTTCCCAAAAAAGGATGGGTTTTTTGCTACTTTGTATTTTATCATTTTCAATGGAATTGAAGGAAACTTCAGGTCTTCATTGTTGAGAGGAAAGTAAGTCGCCTGATAAATCTTATACTGTGTATATTGTTTATCGCCCAGCGTAATGGGCTCACCGGTGATGTTATCTATATTGAAATTCTCCTCCCAGCAGTTGGCTGGTTTGATGAGTTTTACGATCTCATTGACCTGATTTCCCAGGTCATGAAATCTCAATACAGCTCTATTATTGTTACTGACATAGAATGCCAGGGTGGATGTAACACCTTCGCCTCTGAAAACTTCAGTTTTATTGGTCGAAAGAGCAAAAAAGGCATCTGCTTCTACCTCCACAAATTCCTGCTGTGTATTTCTCCTCCCAAAAAAATCGTCGAAAGGATCTGAGCCAAATGGACTACTGTTTTGCCTTGATCTTTGCTTTCTGGGACCAACTTTGATGGTTTTACCGTTCGATTTATAGGTAATACCGTTCACTGCGATCACAAATGGCTTCAAGGTAAAGGTTCCTTCTTTTCTTGGATAGTAATTCATTGTAATACTTGTAGAAAAGGAGGTCTTGTTATTGGAAATGTAGCTGCTGAAAGACTGATTTTTTCCTCTGCCATCAAAACCTGGTATCTCAGGAAACTTTATATCTCCTTTAATCTTCTGATTTTTAACAGTAACTGCGATCGTAAAAACCTGATTAAGAGCCACTTCATCGGGTCCTAGTTTGATTTCCACCTCCTGGGAGAATGCAAAATTCAGGTTGAAAATCAAGCCTATCAATACTATTCCAAAATATTTAATGTTCATGCTATTCGATGAATATGATGTAACAATCGAGAATAATTGTCGTTGAGCTTATGAGTTGTATTATTTGTTTTTCACTCAATTTTTAGCTAAATTAAGACAAAGAAACCGATAATATACGCTCTTTAACATATTGGATTTTAATACGTTTAATTTTTTAACAAAATTTCACATCTATGCTTGAATACTTTAAAACAATATTATCTAAAGTAAGTTTTAATGAATTTCTTTTTGAAAAAGAGTTAAAGAAAGCTATCAAGTCATTGGTTGGAGATGAGATAACGAATTTAAAAAACTGGTGTTACGACAAGTTTGGTGATGTTCACTCGATCACCCTAAATAAACATTTTAGTACTTCTCCCGCTTAAAAAACTTTATCCTGACTACAAATAGTCAGGATTTTTTATATATTCACTTCCGTATTAATCCATTCGTTAACTAATTGTTGCTACTTACTTCCGATGATCGTCACGCCGGACTTTTTTATTGCATTTCTGTATCGTCGAGCTACTGCTTTGGTCATTCATAAATGGATCGTTGTGGACAACAACGGAAATACTGATATTTTTCTGACATCTTCAAATATTCAGCCCCTACCCAGAGCTGCTGCATCCATTTTTATTGTCAGATTGACTAATAACCTAACTATTACAACTTATGAAAACTTACTTTACTTTATTGCTTTTAGTGGCTTCTTTTGAGATCGCGAATGCCCAGAAAATGCCAAGTTTCCCATATGAGGAGATGGATCAGCAGGCAACTGCATTTTTTAAGTCTTACCGAGATTTAAATGCTGATTCGCTAGCAAGCCTGTACGCCGATAGCATGATGTTTATTGATGAGACTTATGCAGGACTAGGTGGTAAGATAGCACAGATTACAGGTAAAGAGAATCTTAGGAATCACTATAAACAAAAGACTTTTGCGCATGCCATTAAGTTCGACTATCAGGAAGAGAACAGGTTTTTTTCTGGTGAGCAGGGTATCTTCAGGGGTGTGCT
>JBCBHL010000300.1:0-9197 GCA_038525605.1 Bacteroidota bacterium | reverse complement strand
TTATTAAGGTTTCAACCTCTGCTGGGTCTTTACTCCAGATAGCAATATCCACCCAGTCTTCATCGGACTGATAGGCTGCTTTGTATTGTAAAATAATCTTGCTATGATTCTCGAAGAAGAATGCCTGTTCCTGAATTTCCAGACTTAATTGGCTACCCGTTTGATTGTTGACAGACCAACCTTGTGTTGGATATACTTCAGTAGCTCTGGGGCAAACCGGATCGAAAAAAGCTGAGATCGTATCTCTATCGAATATATCTTCCTGAAAATCCAGATCCTGGCCAAAATCGAACTGACAACCAGCAACCAGATAGATCACAATGTTTTCGTAATCGTAAACATCTCTGATAGGCCTCATGGTGAATGTTTTTCTCAATGCCTCACCACCGAACAATGGGATGGGCGTACCTTTGATAAACCTTTCGCCATCAAGTCTCATAGTAGGTCCAACACCCGTCGTTCTTTGGTCGACCATTAGGGTGTAAGTTCTGATTGTATCTTCAACATTTTTATTCTCCAGGATGATGTCGAATTGCGCTCTTTGATCCCAGGGAACATTTCTTTTGACACGAGGTTCTATTTGCAGGCCAGGTTGATCTCTTTTGAATGTTCCGTAATTGAGCACTAATTTCTCATTGACACTTAATCCATTTGTTGGAGGCAAATAAGTGATGTCTGCAGTTTTGGTATCTTCATCATAAGTGAAGCTTTCAATAAAATCTTGTGTCACCAGGTGATCCAGATTGTCTTTTGGCAGATACTCCAGATACCTTGCATGTTCCTGCGGTTCGTATGGACAAGATGTCCTGCCTCCTCTTGTAATGAAGATCGGGTTAAAGAACTTTAAGGTATCCACATTGTACTCAAAAGTATTATCAACATCTGCAATCTGACCGGAGGTCGGAAACAGTCCATCATCCCCTTTAGTAGAGTATTCGGTGTAAAGATCTTCCAATTCCTGTCGGTCGTCCAAATTCTGAAATTGTGGACTTGCTGTAATTAAATCCACACTATATCTATCACCGGGATCATTATCGGACATTTGGATAGTCAGCGCTTTACTGTCCGTAACGTTTGTTTTGTCACTTGTGGAAATGTAGTTCGCATAACCTAAATCAAGGTCAAACTTTCCATAAACAGGACCTACCAACATTTCCAGGTTCAAAGCACCGCCGACATACCAGTTAAAATCCTGCGCATTATTAAATTCATTGGTAATCCCTAAATCAAAATCTCTTCTGACATTGCTACCATAAGCAAATGAAAGGTTTTCGGAGCTAACATCCGGGGAGTTTCCATCTAATGCCTGCTTGGCCATCAACTTTTCAAATTCATTTTGGGCAATTGCTGATTTCCAAATTCTGATTTGATTCGTCAACTGAGACCTTCTGTTAATCCCTTCACTATCCTGAGCATCTTCAACAGCACTCAGGTCATTTTCCATCTCAGCGATCAATTGTTCAATCTGACGCTGAGTATATTGGAAAAGCGTAGGTCTTTCCTGGACACCAAATGAGATAGATCGCTCTCTTGCCAGACTGTAGGATTCACCATCAATTGTAAAACTTAGCGGATAACATTCTGCACCGTCAACTCCACATGAACCCGTTGGAATAAGGTTAATGTTATGGCTAGGTGAAAAGAAAATATTGAAAGCGTTCCCAACAAAGATATCACTGCCAGCACCAGTGTTTTTATTTTCTGAAGAGGTTTGGATAGATTTCTGAGTTTCGAAGGTCAACATAGAAGTTTGCTGCGCTGATCTGTATTGATCAGTTCTGGTACTAATACCGATTGTATTTTTGAATACCTGGGATTTGACGACAGCAACACCACTACTGGCAGCTACCTCTATCATTACACCCAATTTTAATGAGCTTCTTTGTTCAATTCCTCTTTTAACACTCGACGACCTTACCTTCGTAATCTTACTCTTCTCTTCTAACCTGGTGTAACTCTGGCTACCAGGAGGATCTCTTAAGATAAAATCAATGACCTGATACTCCTGCCCTGCTCCTGCAACCGTATAGAAACTTTGCTGAGTTTTATCCTGTACAGTACCGAATATATACCCTCTGAAAACTTCACCATCCGGTTCCCAATTGACACTTGGTCCGCTGATCTGTACTGATTTGGTAAAACTATTCTCCGGATCTTGTCTGTCCATTAAAATAGAAGACTCTCCTGCAGCAAAAATATACCTGACCGTCCCCGGACTCAGGTCAAGATTGATGGTTTCAGCAGCAATGTCATTTTTGATCAAAATTTCTCCCGACCTGATTGTATCACGATATACTTCCACTTCTAAAGCCGGGTCGCTGAAAGTAGCATCATAATTCAAATATTTCTCCAATAAAGTAATGTCCCAGTTATAAATGGATCCGGTTGTAAATACTTCGTAGGGCAATGGCTTTGACTTCAGATCTATTGGATCACCTTCCTCATTAACCCACTCCTGATTACCCAATATGTCCGGGTAATTTTCATCTGTCGACTTTACCTGAATCTCCGGAGCATTCATAAAGATGAAATCTCTACGGAAGTGATAGTCTCTTTCAGAAACCGTGCAAAGATCGCTGTTCAAACATTGGACGGTTTTCAGAGACAATGTATCCCGGTCTAAATTAATAGAGGCAGTTGCTAATTTTCTCAGTGACCTGTTAAAGTTGGTAGATTGAGATTTGATATTAATATCTACGATGTTGTAACGGAACGGTGGCAGTTCAGCATAGAACTCTCCGGTAAGTGAATCTGTTTCGACAATAGTCTCAAAACAGGTTTTACCTATTGATTTTAGCTTAATAGTGGCAATTCCAATATTATTTTTGGGAAGCCCGGTACCCGATACTTTCTCTCCTTCGGTGATACCTCCAACAACCTTTCCGATAATTTTTCTCCTGGTACTATCGAGAAACACTAAATCAAATTGATCTTGTTGAAAATCAAAATCCCCTTCAGGCGGCCAGACATCTGATACAAAGACGTGATTCTGCCTATTCACGGATATGTTATGTCTGCCTATTGGGACCTGAATCTCAAATCTACCGTTTTTATCAGTTTTCACCTGCTCACCGTCCTGTAAGACCACTTTTCCGTCCACCAATATGTCTACATTTTCAACGTAACAGTTTGGAGCATTGAGATCATCGTTATCGGCAAAACCAAGAATAGTTGGTGCATATTTTACAGTACCCGTAACGGTAAAAGAGGACACATCAGTAAAATCAATCTGATTATGGATTTGCTGAGATTTGCCAAGAAACAATATTTCGTTTGCCGGTTCAAACCTGTGAGACCCGAGTATGGGAACTATTTTAAAATTGTTTCCAGCTCCTGTGTAGATAATCGATTGAATAGAATAATTACCTTCAGCATCCGTAAAAGCCGTAAAGGATAATTGCTCCTGTTCGGGTACTATATTAGACCATAATTCCGCGTTTGTGACCAATCCATGATTAGTGGAGAAATCCTTATCTCCGGTATTTAAATCATCATATGCAGCATTATAAGCACCACTTCCAACGCTTTCATCTAACCTCCAATAGCCAACCAGATGATCTTCATTGCCCAATAAATACCTATTAAAATCTTGTTCTATTTTTTCTTTTGATTTTGCCTCATCCCATACAAGAACTTCATCAAGATAACCCTTGTAACTACCAAAATCCATGGATTGAACGGACTGCTGAAACAGCGAATTGAGTCCTGGAGATTGAATAGTATCTGTTGGCTTTCCATTAATGAAAAGTATCAGATCATTTCCATTATAAGAAAACAGTACATTGTTATATTCTCCGATGTACAGATCATCTGTAACAATTGTCTCGGCATCACCTTCACCAATAGAGAGCTTTAGCTGATAAGCTGTTTTGTTGTAAGATCCTGTAATATTTTCCTGTATGCTGACGATTTCGTTATCAATTGCTTTATAAATCTGCTGTTCGCCATCTACGAATTCTCCGAAAAAGTAGACAAATTCACCGCTCTCAAGGTCTTTGGCAAAACCATCCGCATCTAATTCAGCAATTTTATTTGAAATTCTATAAAGCGTATCCTGCGCATCATTGAAAACATACCTCACATTCCCATCAAGATCTGATAAAATCCCAAAGTTACTCTCATAGATAGCATCGGCTGCAGGAAGATAAACTTCCTTGTTGACGTAGTTTACAGTTCTGACTACTCCCAGATCATCAATCAGGAAATTGACTATTCCACTATTGTTCTGATCAAAAACTTTCGACCTGTCCGTTGCTACAATTCCCAGCGTCTCTCCTGCTGATATGCTTTCCGAAATGGTTTTTTCGAGCAGGAATACATCGAAACTGATATTCGGATCGGTCTCATTGGGAATCTTTCTGGCAAATCTTTTTCCACGAACCAGTTTACCACTTAACTCATCAGTGTACAAATAAAATATGTTGTTCCCTCTGATCATATGTATAGGCCTGTCATCCGATGTATAAATGATATCATCTATAATCTTTCCATTCTGCAGCGTATCACTGTTAAATATGAATTCATTATTCGCGATGTGTCCGTATTGGGTGCTTAACTCATAACTTACATTGAAATGATTAGCCATCCTGAGACGATCGTTCTGAATAAATGCCAGGACAAATTCATTATCGAATGACTCATAGATGGTATCTCCACTTAAATACCCAAACAGAGAATCTGGTTCCGGAAGAAAATCAGTCGTTTTAGTCAGCTCAAACCATTCATCTCCATCGTTGAATAACCATGGCCGACCAGAAATAAAGTGATAGAGTGTATCATCAGCTTTTAGTCCACTTATCTCCTCTTTATTAAATTCATTGAATCTATCACCGTTCTGCACACCTAAGATAGAACCATCTGTTAATGAGGTGACTACACCATTGGCATCTTTATATCCAACCAACTCGTCTTGAAGTCCTTCAACGACAGAGACTTCTTCGTATTCAATTTCATTAAAAGTCTGAACATCACCAATGACAGACGCCATGTAAATGGAATCCGTACCATCCGATACTTTGAAAATCTCATCGCTTGATTGCGCCTCATTCTGTTGCATCCAGAAAGAAATCGACCATTGGCTGGATGGAAACCAGTTGGTCCCATTATTTTCTAAGGGAACAGACAACCCATTCTGATCCATGTATAAACTGACGCCTCTGTTCTCACCTGATGATGGAGACGCAATTACTTTAGCACCTTCAACCGCATTTCCACCTTCATAAACGATCTTTCCATTGATAATACCGTATTCGGATCTTCCTCCTACATCACTCTTCATGGTAGCTTTTTCCTGCTCTGTCGGCACATAGCCACTACAGGAAATAGCCATCACCCCGTATCGATATAATACGCCGGGCTCAACATCTTCATCATTGAAGCTTTCGGCAGGTAGTGGCATTCTGGCAATTTCTCTCGGACTGTCACCGCTTCCTTCCTTGTGTCTGTACACGACAACTTCGGAAGCATTTTCTGCCTCTAAGGTCCAGGTGAACAGCACCCGGTCATTATAATAAAACTTTGAAGCTTCAAGATTGCTGAAAGCATTTAGCTCATCATTGAATGATACAACCTGCTTTACAGATCCTGATTCCACCGGATCAAAACATTCACTGAGTGGTTGAACTTCGTAGGAATATTCAAAACAGTTGTTAGCTGAAACATCAAAATATGACCTGTCTGACAGCGGTAAATCTCTCGCGATCTTTTCTCTTCTACCACTTTCAATTTCTACTCTCCAAACATCATATCCCGTAGATCGCAATCCATTATGCTCCCACTCTATCAATACCGTTTTGTCTCCCTGTGGCTGCACATTGGTGATCAGGGACTCATCAGGAGGACCATCTACTATAATACTTTTCACCTCACTTCCGGTGACTGTGTTATTACAATCATCAACCATCACAATTCTGTAGAAATACTCCACATCATATTGAAACTGATCATCACTATAGCTCTGAGCACTTGCAGGGCTTGCAGTTCCGGTAAAAGGAGCTATCTCATCGAATGTAGGGGTTGTACTTCTCTCAACGGTAAAAGAGGTCGCTTTTACATCGCTGGTCACCTGCCAATTGATATTGATCAGATCCTCACATTTAGGATTGGTTAATTGTAAATCAAATACATCATCAGGACTATCAAACTCTGGAGAAGGACCAGTCTCAATAAGATTGGACATCGAATATTGATTACGGTTAGCTTCAAATTTTACTTCAACAGCATAATCATGATCTCTTCCGTCGTATGCAATATTGTGTTTGAAAGAAGTGACATTACTGGCCAGGTCACCACTGATTTGGGTCCCGTCTCTATAAACTCTGTATTTAAGCTTTGAATCCGAACAGCTAAAGCTCACTGCCGACCATTTGATAGTCGCCTCGTTACAATCGCGTTCCGAAATCAATCCACTGGCTGTCGGTACCCTTTCAGAATTGACCTTGGAAGAATTGATATTTCCATGGGAGCTTCCATTGTAGACCAGGTTTCTCACCTGAACAGAAATCTCTTTTCCATCAAATCCATTAGGCAAATCTATGTACACTGGCATATAGTAATTGTGCCAGTTCACTCTTTTACCAACTAATCCCGCACAGTTTTCACTCCTGTATGTCTCTGATATCTTTGATCCGGTACTTACGTAACTTCTGTCTCTTCTAACATATTGTACTTTAGTTCCTTCACAAGTACCCGCAGTAAAACTGGAGAAACCACCCGACGATGGGACATCCCCTCTTATTGTCATGACCCGCCCCTCATCGTTTCCACCTACAATTAAGTAAATATCTGCTGACGTTACCTCCCTGTTGTAATCGTCACCCTCGCATACACCTCCGTCAACACAACGGTCGTTACCCATTTTGAATTCGAAAGAAACCCTCGCAGAACATTTGTCAATTTTGAAATTTCTAAGTTCAGGTTCAGTTTGCGCTTCAATCCTGAGAATATTGAGAAATAGGAAAAAGCAAATGGCGACCATCAATCGCCAGCGTACAAATTGTTTACTTGAATAGGCGAAATATGATGTTTGCTTATCCGAAAGCAGACCCAAATTCGCCATTGGGAGTTTTGTAGAGTTCATAGGTTATAAGCTAGTATTTAGCCCGCAAGATGTTTAGATAAGCTAAGGAGTGCTGTTTTTTCACGGTTACAAAAAGTATACAATTGCACATAACTGCCTCTACATTCAAAATCACATGCTATTGATGAGTTTTTTCAATTCATGCTTATTGAGCTTCAGTTTTTTTCGCAACCTGTACCTGGCAACTTTTACACTTTCCGCCGATATTCCCAGCATATCACCGATTTCATGATTGGAAAGGTGGAGCCGCAGTAAAGCGAAGATTTTCTCCTCAGAATTGGTGATTTCACTGAACTGCTGATACAGCTTATCAAAAAAGGTCGGATAAATCAAGTTGAATTTCTTTTTGAAGATTTTCCACTCTTCATTCGTCAATAAAGACGATTGCGTTAGTTCCTCAATCTCCGCAATGTATGCTACCGGAGTAGTGATTCTGGCAGACACTTCTTTCAATTCATTTACCTCGCCTACCAGCGTATCGATTTTCTTGTTTCTTTCAATGAGTGTATCGGTATAGTTTTCGAGATCCAATTTTAACCTCGCAATTCGCTCTTCGGCAAGTAATTGTTTTTGCTTGTTGAGTTGATCATTTTTTTTCTTTCTGTAGAAAAATGCCCAAAGCGAAGCAGCAGTTATAGTCATTACAAGTAAGAATAGGGTAAAGTAGAGGTTTTTTCTGGTCTCGCTAGCCTCTTTACCTACTTCCAGCTGTTTGATAATTTGTTCCTTTCGGTAAACTTCATTTGCCTGTTTTAGCTCCGCTATTTCTTTGAGCGTTTCTGCCGAAACCAGGCTATCAGATAAATTTTTATGAATTGTAAATGCCGAGAGCGCTTCCTCAAACATACGATACTGTTGGTAGATTTTAGAAACGTCCAGTAATCCTGCTAATGCAAAGTTTTTAAAGTTCGGTTTCAGCAATATTTCTTCTGCTCTTTTAAGATAGACAACCCCTCTTCTGTCTTGAATAGCAGCGTATGACCGTCCCAGCTCAATGGCGAGATGCATCATATTCAGTGAATCATTCTTAACTGAAGAAAAGTAGTGAGCTTCCGAAAAATATCTGATTGCTGTAGGAATATCATTTTCAATCTGAGCAATTTTACCCAGGTGATAGTTGATGATTCTATCCGGTTTTTTCCTGATTTGTTGATTAAGAGACAAAGATTTAGCATAGAAAACTTTCGCAGAATCGAGTTGAGAGGCTTCAAAATACAAACTTCCCATGGCCGAGTTAAGGTTTGCCAGCATTCGGACGTCTCCCAGTACTTCTGCCTTTCTGATGGCTTCCAGATATACCCTTCTTGCCTCATTGATTTCATTACTGGTTTGATAAATTCTCCCAAGCCGTTTCAGCACTTTTACCTCATTGACTGAATGGCCAATGGCCCGATTGAGTGCTAAAGCTTTGAAATATAAGTTGATAGCATCTTTTCGAAAGCCTTGGTTTTCCAAAGATGCGCCAAGGTTTAAGGTGGAAGCAGCTAACCTAACAGTATCCTTCAATTGCTCATAAATGGCGATTGCCTTTCTCTGGTAAAAAGCAGCGCTATCTGCGTTACCTTTCATATGATAAACAGAGCCAATTTGAGTGTAGTTGATGCCCACTCCGTTGATTCTGCCAATTCCACGATTGATAGTCAGTGCCTGTTTAAAAAAATTTAGAGCCGAATCATAGGAAGATTCATAGTAGTGCAGGATAGCAAATGCGTTTTTTACAGCCGCCTGATATCGCTCTTCTGGCAGGACAGGCAACAAGGCTTCTGCCATTCTGCTATATCTGAAAGCACTATCCATGTCTCTCGATGTATAGGCAAAACACAGATCGATATATGATTGAAATTTAGTGGAGTCCGGACCTGATACTGCCGTCAGCTGAAGTTCACGTATCCTGTCAACTTGTTGCCCATACACCGAAATAAATCCTGCAAACAGTAATGCAAAACACCACAGTTTCTTCATAGCCGAATTGATTAAAATTCGAATTTATGGTGATCTGCCAATTCTGTTTAAAAAACCTGATTAAGAATCGTTAACAGAAAATTGATGATATCTTCTAATCAATTCGGCTATGAAGAAACTGTGGTGTTTTGCATTACTGTTTGCAGGATTTATTTCG
>JBCBHL010000299.1:0-9277 GCA_038525605.1 Bacteroidota bacterium | reverse complement strand
TTCCATGATGTAAACTCTTACACCATGGAAAGAGTGATTTAACAGATACATGTCTAAATCGCCATCCAAATCATAATCAAAAAAGGCACTATGAGTAGAGAGACCCGAAAAATTCAAGCCATATGCAGCAGCAGACTCCAGAAAGGTGCCATCTTTTTGATTGATATACAGAAGGTTATTTCCATGATAGATTTTAAAATCACCCAGGACACATACATAAATATCGAGCCAGCCATCGTTGTTGATATCAACCATTGACACCCCTGTGCTCCATGTGTTTTCGGTGTTTAATCCAGCCTTTTTGGTGATATCTTCAAATTTAAAATAACCCTTATTGAGGTATATTTTATTGGAAACTTCGTTACCGCTAAAGAAGATATCGGCTAATCCATCGTTATTGATATCGCCTATGGCCACTCCACCGCCATTGTAATAATAGAGGTATTCGAGGATGTTGAAGTCGCCATTAAAAGTAAGTTGATTGATAAAGTCCACATCGGTATCGTCCAACGCCGTGAACATGGAATCTACCTTAGTGAATTCTTTTTTCTCTTTGACAACTTCCGGCCCGGAATTGCAGCCAGTCAATAATGACAGTAAAAATATGATCAATAACAGTGATAGAGTACTGTTTGTCATACGATTTTGTCCGATCAAGGACTCGGCTTTTGAAGCATTAATTTTATCAGAATGCAATTGATGAAGGACTGAAGACTTCTTGAATTTGATTCGTTCAGTACTGCTGATATCAATACGATATGGATTATCGAATCTCATATACTTCCGCTGCATCGTTGTTTTTGACAATCATAATCAGGTTTTTACCAGCAATCGGCTCAATGGAAGAAATATGCCTCACATCACCACGAAGAGAAAGGCCACTTTCACTGATATCCATATATTGAAATTCTCCACCTCCCTTACCAATCAGTAACTGTCCGTAACTTGCATCGTATTGTCCCATTTCCGGCTTCACTCCTGATAAGTTGCCTCCGATGATCAGGTCTTTATTGCCATCTTCATTGATATCTTTAATACAGATCGCATAAACAGGAGAAACCTGAGACTGCCAAGGTAATGACTTGACAGTGAAATTAGCTTTGCCGTCATTGATCAGAACAACAGATTCCAGGTAGTTCAATTCCGAAACTACGGTTTTATCGAACTGTGGACCGGAAAATATTTCTGCAAGACTTTTAGAATTGTAATCTGTGTATTTGAGGAACTTCTTCTTAAGCCCCGGCATTTGAGCCACCAGCTCATGCTTTAGGGTAATTGGATAGTAAGTGGTGTCTTGCTTTCTACAAAAAACATGCTCAACGGAACCATTTTGATCAAAATCATTGACAAACATAGTCAGTGGATTATCAGCATCAGCTTTAAACCTGGTATTCTTACCATGATTGCCAACCACAAAATCTATATCGCCATCGCCATCGATATCTTCTGCTGCTATTTTATTCCACCATCCTTTTTTATTATTCAGCTCACTTGCTACCGATTTCTTTAGTTTACCTCCTTCATTGATGAATGACGTAATTTCCATCCATTCGCCAGTCACCATTAAATCCTGATCACCATCTAAATCTATGTCTGCCCAAACTGCATCGGTAATCATCCCGAGAGCTTTCAGGTCGGAGGCAATCTCATTTGTTTTATTTGCAAACTGCCCGTTTCCATCATTGATCCAAATACCTCCATCGCAGGGTATTCCAAATAAAAATGGTCTTAGTCTCTCACCAAAAAACACATCCATGTCACCATCCTGGTCGAAATCTATAACAGCAATTGTCGAAGTACTTTTCTTTTCAATGCCAAAACCGCTGTTCTGACTTAAAGTAAATTTCCCATTTCCGTCGTTGAGATACAGTCTATTTGCTAATGGAGGATCACCGAGTCCAAACTCATTACCGCCACTGGTAACTAACAAATCTATACTCCCATCGCTGTTAAAATCACCGAAGAAGGCATCCGTATCTTCCGAGTTCTTTTCATTTTCAAATTCCTGAACAACGTCATACCTATTCTGAGTCCATTTCAGCACTTTACCTGCAAATCCTTTTGCACCACCAAGAAACAGTTCTTCCGTGCCGTCACCGTCAATATCAGCCTTGGCAAATGCAGGGCCCTCGGTTGATCTTCTGTGGTATAGTAACCGATCCCTGTTGTAGTCGAGGAAGTAATTTTCCTGGTGCTTTAATCCTCCAACCGCCAGATCAACTGGTTGTAAAACCTGATTTTCAGCTTGTTGATTTACTTCAGTAGAAGTCACCGGAATAGTAGCATCTAACTCTTTCACAGTAATTTCCTGCCCGGGCTGAATATCTTTTAATGACGACACTTTTCCAGAAGGCCATACTACCTTCACTATATCAATACTGTTTGTATTTCCAACACCAAAGTTTAGCCTGTCATCTACCGTGGACTGAAACCCTCTGGATGGGACTAACTCCTGATATATTTGATTGTCCCCAAAACTCAAATAAACCTTCGCACCAATTGCTGACCCTTTTTCCGCCATCAGTTTCACTTTCAAGAAACTATTCTCCGGAAAAACCAATTCAGACTGGTTAATAAAAATATTAGCGCCTGCATTCACGTTGCTTACTACTAAATCCAAATCACCGTCGTTGTCCAGATCACCGTAAGCTGACCCGTTGGAGTGACCCGGAGTTCCTAGTCCCCAGTCTTCTGCTTTATTTTCAAATGACAATTCTCCTTTATTCCGATAAGCGTAATTTGGTACCGGATTAACCGGAATAGGGTCTGTCAGTGCTTTATAGTCTACTCCTTCACTGGACACGATTTTCCGTTTTGTTTCATCATCAGCAATAAAATTCAGATAATCTAAATCGGTGATATCCTGATAAATACCGTTAGCAATGAACAGGTCTTTAAGCCCGTCATTATCCATATCAAAAATAAGCGCACCCCAACTCCAGTCAGTTGCTTCTACTCCTGCCAACCTGCCGAGCTCGCTAAATGAGCCATTTCCATTGTTGACATGCAACATGTTTCTGCTAAACTGGTTGTAATAGCCGTTGTCTTTTTTGAATTTAAACTTGTCCCAGCTTTCGAAAGTGGTTACTTGTTTGATTCTTTCGAGTGGCTCAGGCAACATGTCTGTCACAAAAATGTCTGGTTTGAGATCATTATTGATATCGGCCATATCAGCACCCATAGACGCTGCACTGATAGAACGCATGCTATTTTCCAAAGATTCTGAGAATGTTCCATCCTGATTGTTGATGTACAAATAGTCTTTCTCAAAAAAGTCGTTCGAAATAAAAATATCCTGCCAGCCATCATCATTGATATCACCGATTGTAATGCCTAGCCCGAAACCGATGATACTACCATAGATTCCAGCCTCTTCGCTAACATCTACAAAAACATTGTTGTCGTTGCGAAAAAGTTTATCCCCACCTACACTGTCACGTTCGGGACGAATATTTTTCATCAGATTGAAACTGCCGATCGCTGCATATGAATTATTTAGCAAATACAAATCCAAATCACCATCTTTGTCATAGTCCAGGAATGCTGCATGAGTGGAAAAGCCTTTGTCTGCGAGATTGTATTTCTCCGCTTCTTCACTGAAGGTCAGGTCACCATTATTGATATACAACTCATTCTGCTTGTTATCTCCTTCAATATCTCCCGAGTTACATACATAAATATCGGCATATCCGTCCCCATTTACATCAACTATACTGACTCCTGTACTCCATGCCCGCTCACCAGCGACTCCTGCTTTTTCGGTAATGTCTTCAAATTGCAGATTTCCTTTATTGAGAAACAACTTGTTTTTCACCTGATTCCCTGTAAAATAGATATCCAAAAGACCATCATTATTAATGTCCCCCAGACCTACTCCACCCCCATTGTAGAAATTTCTATAAGTGAAGATGTTGAAGTCTTTGTCGAAAGTCAGTGTGTTGGTGAATTCAACTCCTGATTTTTCTCCTGCAACGTCTACAAACAACGTTTTAGGTTCAGGATCGCCACAGCCAATTAGCGATAGCGTTAACAGAAATAAATAGCCGTACCTCATTTATTTTTTTCTTTTATCCTGGTTAAATCAATCATGTCTCCCTGTACTTTTCTCAAATCAGCTTTCCAGAGTCTGATTCTCCTGTTGCCATCTACCTTTACCCAAACCTTCTTGTTTTGATCACCTTCCAGGTAAATAAAATCATTTTTTCCGTACCATTTATGCAGTAGCTTTCGGGAATCCAATAGTAAAGAATCAATTTTTAAATCCTCATTCCAGGGCGCCCAATTTAAAAAGCCGAATTCAAAATCCATTTTATTGATTTCTTTTCCATCAAAGTCGGGGTAAAATCTGAGATAAGCCGAATCTCTCATTTCATTATTGACGAGCCTGTATTCCACTGACAGGTTGCTGGGCCCGTTGATTACTTTCCCCTCTTTGTTGAGCTCCCAGCAATGCGAGTAAAACTCCTTCCTATCCATATTCAGGTTGATACCTAGAAAAACACTATCATATCTGATCCCGCTCGCCAACTCTGCTTCTACAAGATCCTGATAGGATTTCTCACAACTCCATACGGTACAGGACAATATTATCATTAACGCCCCTAAACTATATCTACCTCTCATCTAACTTTGTACTTTTTTACTGATCGATTATTTCTCCAAAAGAAAACATATTTGCTCCCATCAATCTCCAAAACATCAATATCTCTTACCTCACCATCGACAGAAAGCCCCGATTTTGATTCAGGTAAATAAGTGAATTCGCCTTTACCATTTCCCATAAGAACCTGTCCCCTGCTCGCATTGTTGATTCCCCATTCAGGCCGGGCTTTCAATTGATTTCCGCCCATAATCAGATCATTATTACCATCTCCATCAATGTCCGCAAAAGTAATTGCATGAACCTGTGAAAACTGTACCTCTTTCGGAAGTCTGGCTTTCTCAAAAACCAAATCACCCTTATTTAAGTAAAGTGTAGTTTCCAGGTTTTCAGCCTTCCATACAAGCGATCTTTCAAAGATAACAGGCTCAAACAGCTGATCTATCATCTTATCTTTGTAAGTATTGTAATCTTTCACTTTTTTCCTCAAGGGAGGCATTTGCTTCACTAAATCCTGCAACATACTGATTGGATAAGCGCTGTCTCCTTCAAACTGAGTGATCATTTGCTCGACGGAACCATTATTATCAAAATCATTGACATACAATTGCATGGGTTTATCAACTGATGCCTCGAATCTGGTATTTAAACCTTGATTACCGGCAATAACGTCCATGAGACCGTCACCATTGAAATCGGCACAAAGTACATTATTCCAAAGCCCTGACGAATTGACCATCTCACTTTTTACAAACTTACCGTTATCATTGCGCCAGATTGTAAGAGGGAGCCATTCGCCTGCAACTACCAGGTCTTGATCACCATCATTATCGATATCTACAACCGATGCATCTTTTAGCATACCCACCTGTTTGAAATCATCAGATTGAGCATTGGATACATTCTTAAAGTTTCCTTTTCCATCGTTTTGTAATAGATAGATGTCCCCTGGCACTCCATATTGAAATGCAATTGACCTGGTTCCTATCAGTAAATCAGCATCTCCATCATTGTCATAGTCGATCACTTTGACAAATGAAGAGCTTCCACGAATAGCAGCCAGCACATCGCTTGATTTTCGGGTAAAATCACCTTTCCCATTATTGAGGTAAAGCCTGTCGGTGTTCCAGGTTGATGATTTCTGAAATTCGATACCGCCACTGCAAACAAACAAATCCTGATCTCCATCTCCATCGACATCAAAGAATACAGATCCTGTATCCTCGCTCCTTTCGTCAGCGGCAAATACTTCCTTACTGGAAGATCGGTAATCATTGATGCCAGCACTGATAAAAAGTTGTGCAGGTGAATCTTTAGCACCACCAACAAAAATATCTGGTCTGCCATCGCTATTCACATCTTGCACACTGGTCAAAGGTCCTTCTGCGGAAATCATTTCAAAGGCAAGTCTGTTTCTATTGAAATCGATAAAATTACTTTCCTGATGTTGGTAGGTCAACACCGACTCATCTTCAACTTTCTGAAGTAATGTCTTATTAAGATTTCCTTCAATTCCTTGATACTTAACCTGATCAGTTTCCTTTAATTTCAGGATTTGATTAACTGCCGGTGTAGTAATTTTGCTATATCTACCATCAGGCCACCTGATGATAGTCGAATCGATGAGTTCATGATTACCGAGTCCAAAGTGAACCCGTGGGTCTATTGAGGATAAATAACCTTTGACCGGCGATTGTTCCTGGTAATACATTTCACCATTGCAATAAATGCTAATCTGAGCACCTATTGCCGCTGTATTTTTGCCCACTCCTTCCAATTGAAATTGAATGTAATTGCCGGTTGAAAATTCATTTTTATAAACTGATACAGCATCATTGATGTTGTTGATGACAAGGTCCAGATCACCATCGTTGTCCAGGTCACCGTACACTGCACCATTAGAGAATCCTTTATTTAGCAGCCCTGTGCTATTGGCTACATTTTTGAACTGTAAATCACCGGAATTTTCAAAGAGAAAGTTTTGGACAGGTGTTGAAGGAATCTTGTTAATCAGGTTTGTCAGGACAGAACTATCCGCTCTGTATTTTGCAATAAACAGGTCATTATTGGCATAGTAATTTACATAATCATGATCTGTGAGGTCTTTGTAAATACCATTGGCGACAAAAATATCTTTATGGGTATCATTGTTGTAATCAAAAATCAGAGCTCCCCAACTCCAGTCCGTAGCTTCCAGCCCGGTAAATCTTGATATTTCACTGAAGATCATCTGACCTTCATTATTCCGGCCATTGTTTAACTGCAGCACATTTCGGGTAAACTGGTGATGGTAACCATTTTTTAAATTGGTCTGATACTTATCCCATGACTCAAAAAGCGTTTTTGTTTTAATCCGTTCCAATTTTGGCGGCAACATTTCTGTTACATAAACTTCTGGCAACCCATCATTGTTGATATCCCCCATATCAGCACCCATAGAACCCATACTGATTTCAGACATGCTTTCTTCCAGAGACTCGCGAAATGTCCCGTCTTTTTGATTGATGTAGAGGTAGTCTCTCTCAAAAAAATCATTAGAAATAAAAATATCCTGCCAGCCATCTTTGTCCAAATCACCGACAGTCACCCCTAAACCGTAACCTATAGCACTACCGTAAATTCCCGACTCTTCACTCACATCAGTAAAATACTCTCCATCATTTCGGTATAATTTGTTAGCTCCCTCCGGATCACGTTCCTCCCTTCTGCCCAACTTCAAATCATAAGCACCAATTGGTCTTGTCGAGTTATTTAAAAGATACATATCCAAATCTCCATCTTTATCATAATCAAAGAAAGCAGCATGTGTCGAAAGACCTTCATCTGCCACCTGATATGCTTTGGCCTGATCAGAAAAGGTTAAATCCCCATTGTTGATAAACAATTGATTGTGTCGGGAATTAACAAAGCTGTTATTGAGAAGTTTAGGGGGTCCGGATTTACAAACGTACAAATCGATGTAACCGTCTCCATTTACATCGGCCATGCTAACACCAGTCGACCAGCTATTAGTAGCTGCCACGCCTGCTGATTCCGTAATGTCTTCAAAAAGAAAATTTCCTTTATTGAGATAGAGCTTATTATCAACCTGGTTTCCACTGATGTAAATGTCGAGTAGTCCATCGTTGTTGATATCTCCGAGTGCAATACCGGCACCATTGTAAAAGTTGCGATAGGTGTAAGTATTCAGCTTCTCATTGTAAGTCAGGTTATTTTCGAAACTGATCCCTGTAGTTGCTGAGGGGAGTAAAACAAACCTACCAGAATCAGCCTGCTTCTCATTGTCAGATTGCGGATTACATGAAAAAACTAACAAACAAATACAAATTGCCCAAAATCTCATATTTTCTCCACTTACTTAACTACAAAGATAAATACTCGTCTGAATAATTTCAGAACTTAATTTTAACAAACGCCAAACTTATTGAAATTTCTTTAGGAGCGGCCAATTTTCAGCTAATTCAAAGCTTACACTTATGCTATGACTGCTGATAAAACAAAAGAGGGAAAGCATGCGAGCACACTTTCCCTCTATTGAGGATTATTTTAATTATTATCCTTCTGTATAACCTGGATTTTGTAGTAGATCCGGGTTAGAATCCCTTTGTCCCTGAGGGATAGGGAATAGATTTTTAGTTACGTCAGAAGCAGGTTTCTCCCACCATGAATCATTAAATCTTCCAAATCTGATCAAGTCTGATCTTCTCCATCCTTCTGCAAAAAGCTCTCTACCTCTTTCAGCTAAAAGATTATCTTCAGTTAAAGAAGCTAATTGATCTGCTCCAGCTCTGTCTCTTACTTGATTTACAAGCGCTAATGCATCAGTGCTTCCAGCATTCAATCTCCAAAGAGCCTCAGCTTTCATCAACATTACATCAGATAATCTGTAGATAGGGAAGTCATTACTTAAGCTCTGACCTGCTCCACTTTGGAATTCGAACTTTCCAACTCTTACACCTTCCTGTCTTAATGCATTAGGAGCAAGCTCTGTAATGAATGGAGTAAATGTTAAAGGAGCTCCGTCAGGGTCGCTGTTTTCTGAACTTAAATCCTCCAATCTTGCACCAGTAGAAGAAAACTGAGGTCCTTCAAGGAAAGACTGCTTTCTAGCATCATTATCTTCAAAAGAATTGTAGAAATCCTCTAGTGAAGTATATCCATTCCACGGCTGCTCCTGAAGATCAAAAGTTGCCTGACTTGAATAGTGAAGTGTCATTTGAGCAAGGTTGAAACCACCTCCGGTGTTCTCATCGTAAGGAATTACGAAGATGTTTTCACTAGAACCTCTGTTGTTCGTAGTGAAGTTAGAGAAGAAATTACTTGTCAATGAATAAGCACCACCATCGATTACTTCAGTAGCCGCATCAGCAGCTTTTTGCCATTGCGCAGTACCAGTATATACTTCCGCATTTAAGTAAAGCTTAGCCAACATAGTTTGCGCTACGTAGTAATTCATAGAAGCGTAAGTTGCTTCTTTCGGTAGTAAATCAATGTTGTCAAGAATACTTGCTTCAATGAAATCATATACTTCCTGTCTTGTTTTAGTTTCAGGAGTAGGATCTGTATCATCTTCTAAAATGATCGGCACATTACCATAAGTATCAATTAACCACAAGTAGTTAAGTGCTCTTAAGATTTCCAACTCAGCCCTTAAAGATTCTAAATCGCCAAACTGAA
>JBCBHL010000298.1:0-9297 GCA_038525605.1 Bacteroidota bacterium | reverse complement strand
TCAAAACCCATCGTTGGCTCGTCAGAGCCTTACCTGGCTTGTAGTAAGAATGGTGTAACAAAGAGTAACAGCATAAAAAATACTTCTTTTTTCATGGGCAACATGCTATTTATTGATTCAGCAATTGAATCAAATGTCTTGAGATTCAAAAAATCTATTATGTTCCGTAACGATTTATTGTGACCATCGGCTGAATTGCAGTCGATATTTTTTTTGAAAACATGATTTCAAAAAAGATTTCAGTTTTAGTGACTTGTCAGTAAACAAGAGTTCTAGTTAGGCTTATTTGAGAAATTTTTAACGAAATCAGTAAATGATTAAAATTGATTCAAAAAAAGTACTAATTAAATGTTATCTATTTACGATGACCAAAATAAAAATTCGGATAAAGTTTTGTTTTAAGAATAATAGTTCTCTTTCTTTGAGCGAGAAAGAAGAATATATGTTAAACACAATTACAACCCTTATTATTATTACCGTGGTGGTCATTATTAGTGGCTCTGGGAGAGGGTTTGTGTAGCTAAGAAAATAAAAGAAATTTAAAGCGCCATCCCTCTCAAGAGGGATGGCGCTTTTTTTATGTGGATTAGACAATGGAATTAAACAAGTACAGCAAGACAATCACTCAGGACCCTGGTCAGCCAGCCTCTCAGGCGCAACTTTACGCTACCGGGCTTACTGAGGAAGATATGAAAAAAGCTCAGGTAGGGATCGTGAGTACGGGTTTTGAAGGAAACCCTTGCAATATGCACTTAAACATCCTTGCCCATATGGTGAAAAAAGGTGTGGTAGACGCGGATCTGGTTGGGCTCATCTTCCACACCATTGGTGTCAGCGACGGCATTTCCAATGGAACAACAGGGATGAAGTATTCGCTGGTCTCCAGAGATATCATTGCTGATTCAATTGAAACTGTTGCCCAGGCACAATTTTACGATGCGATAGTCCCAGTGGTGGGATGTGACAAGAATATGCCAGGCTCCATCATGGCACTTGGCAGGCTTAACAGACCTGGGTTGATGGTATACGGTGGAACTGTAAGACCGGGTAAGTGGAAGGGTCAGGACCTGAATATTGTATCAGCTTTTGAAGCCTATGGTCAGAAGTTAAAAGGAGAAATTGCTGACGAGGATTACAACGGAATTATCAAAAACGCTATTCCGGGTCCCGGGGCGTGTGGAGGCATGTATACCGCTAATACCATGTCTTCTTCCATAGAGGCGATGGGTATGTCGCTACCTTCCAGCTCTTCTAATCCGGCTGAAAGTGACGATAAAAAGAAAGAAACAGCACGGGTGGGCTTGGCAGTGAAGCACCTCCTAAAAGAAGATATCCGTCCTGCTGATATCATGACTTTCAAAGCATTTGAAAATGCCATTAGAGTGATCATGATTTTAGGTGGTTCTACCAACGCAGTTCTCCATTTGATAGCGATGGCTTATTCGGTAGGTATTAAGCTGACATTGGATGATTTTCAGAGAATCAGTGATTCTACACCGTTTATTGCCGATTTAAAGCCAAGTGGTCAATACCTGATGGAAGACTTACATTTTATTGGCGGTGTGCCTGCGGTAATGAAATCATTGTTACATGAAGGCTTACTACATGGCGATTGCCTGACTGTAACTGGCAAAACACTGGCAGAGAATCTGGAAGAAGGGCCATCACTGAAGGAAAATCAGAAAATTATTTATTCGATTGATCAACCGATCAAACCAACAGGTCACTTACAGATTTTGTATGGTAACTTGGCTACTGAAGGTTCGGTAGCGAAAATCACTGGCAAGGAGGGTGAGTATTTTGAAGGCCCTGCCAGAGTATACAATGATGAATTTGAGGCGATCGAAGGAATTGGCAAAGAGGTGCAGAAAGGAGAAGTGATCGTCATCAGATATTCAGGTCCTAAAGGTGCCCCTGGCATGCCTGAGATGCTAAAACCTACCAGCGCTGTAATTGGAGCGGGACTTGGAAAAGATGTTGCGCTGATCACGGATGGTAGATTTTCCGGTGGATCGCATGGGTTTGTAGTTGGACATATCACACCGGAAGCGCAGGATGGCGGAAACATTGGTCTGGTAGAAAATGGAGACATCATTTCGATTGATGCTGTCAATAACAAAATTGATGTAAAACTCTCCGATGAGGAACTGGAGAAAAGAAGAAAAGCCTGGCAGCAGCCGGCATTGAAGCATCAGTCAGGGGTGCTTTATAAATATGCAAAAACAGTAAGTACAGCGTCAGAAGGCTGTGTAACCGATAAATTTTAGGTCATGGAATTAGTAAAAAAACAACTTCAGGATCAGAATCAGATAGCCATGCACATTTCAGGTGCTGAAGCTGTTATCAGATCTCTATTGGCAGAATCAACAGACATCGTTTTTGGCTATCCGGGAGGTGCTATCATGCCTGTCTATGATGCCTTGTATGATTTTCAGGATCAGCTACATCATGTACTTACCCGCCATGAGCAGGGTGCTATTCATGCCGCACAAGGCTATGCCAGGGTAGGTCAAAAGCCAGGTGTAGTATTTGCTACGAGCGGTCCAGGTGCTACTAACCTGATCACTGGTTTGGCGGATGCGAAAATTGACAGTACGCCTCTTGTGTGTATCACAGGGCAGGTAGGCTCTGCTTTACTGGGGACTGACGCCTTCCAGGAGACAGATATTATCAGTATTTCCATGCCGGTAACTAAATGGAACTACCAGGTTACTAAAGCTGAAGAGATACCCGGTGCAATTGCAAAAGCTTTTTACATCGCTACCTCCGGCAGACCTGGCCCTGTATTGATTGATATTACAAAAGATGCTCAGTTTGCAAAGCTGGATTTCCTTTATAAAAAATGTGTGGGTTTCAGAAGTTACATTCCCAAGCCTGAACTGAAGATCGAACCTGTTAATCAGGCAGTTACTTTAATTGATCAAGCTGAAAAGCCTCTGATTTTATTTGGTCAGGGCGTGATTCTGTCGGAGGCGGAGAGCATTTTTAAAAAATTTGTAGAAAAAACAGGTATTCCAGCCGCCTGGACTATATTAGGTCTGTCAGCATTAGATAGCGATCATCCACTAAATGTAGGCATGCTGGGGATGCATGGTAATTACGGTCCTAACAAACTCACCAACGATGCTGATCTGATTATCGCTGTGGGAATGCGATTCGATGATCGGGTAACTGGGAATCTGGAAACCTATGCTAAAAATGCCAAAGTGATTCACATCGAAATCGATGAAGCAGAAATTGATAAAAATGTAAAAGCCGATGTGGCAATTCACGCAGATGCGAAAGATGCTTTGGAATTGCTTTACGCGAAGGTAAAACCTAATACGCATTCTCAATGGCATGAACAGTTCAAAGAGCTCATGAGAATGGAACAGCAAAAAGTCATTGAACCAGAGCTTAACCCTACCAAAGAAGGCCTGACAATGGGTGAAGTGGTGAGAAGAATTAATGAGCGATCGGAACATCAGGCTGTGGTAGTGACTGATGTTGGTCAGCATCAGATGATAGGTTGCAGATATGCTAAATTCTCCCAATCCAAAAGTAATGTGACTTCAGGCGGCCTTGGAACAATGGGTTTTTGCCTGCCGGCGGCACTTGGGGCCAAACTCGCCAGACCCGACAGAGAGGTAGTGGCCATTATTGGAGATGGAGGTTTCCAAATGACCATTCAGGAGTTGGGCGCAATTTTTCAAACCAAAGCTGCTGTGAAGATTATCATTCTCAACAATCAGTTTTTGGGGATGGTTCGCCAGTGGCAGCAGCTATTCTTTGATAAGAGATATTCTTCCACCGAGCTGGTAAACCCCGACTTTATAACCATTGCCAAAGGATTTGGAATTGAGGGTGAAACTGTCGACAGTCGGGGAGATTTAGACGCCTCGGTCGAACGCATGTTTGAATATCCGGGTGCCTATCTGCTGGAGGTGATGGTTGAAAAAGAAGACAATGTTTTCCCAATGGTTCCGACGGGTGCTTGTGTGTCGGAGGTCAGGCTGGAGTAATACTTTTCACTTTGTAAACAACAGACAAAATCGAGAATTAGTCAACAAAACGATTATGAAAAAACCCTTTACAATCGTAGTATTTACGGAAAATAAGATAGGTCTGCTAAACAGGGTCACTTCCTTGTTTACGCAGAGACACATCAATATTGAGAGTCTAACGGTTTCTGAATCGGAATTTCAGGGAATCCATCGGTTTACCATCGTCATTCAGGAAGTGGCTGAGAAGGTGGAGAAAATTGTCAAGCAGATTGAAAAACAAGTGGAGGTATTAAAATCCTATTCATTTGCAGATGAAGACACTGTTTTTTCCGAAATCGCTATATATAAAATTAATGTTACCACTGTTTCTGAAACAGAGAAACTACAGGAGGTTATTGAAAAAAATCAGCTGAAAGAACTGGCAAGAGAAGGGGATTTCCTCTTTATAGAAAAAACAGGGACAAAAGAAGAAACTAATCAGGTTTTTGACGAACTAAAAGCATTTGGCTTACTGGGATTCGTTAGATCAGGACGAGTTTCGCTTTCAAAATCGATAGGATCCTTTTCGGGACACCTGGAGCAATTCGAATTACATTCAAAAGAAATAATTACAAAATACAATTAATAACAGAGATGGCTAAATTAAAATTTGGAGACGTTGAAGAAAATGTGGTAACCAGAGATGAGTTTCCACTCAGCAAAGCACTTGAAACACTGAAAGATGAGACTATTGCTGTGATTGGCTATGGCGTTCAGGGGCCTGGACAGGCACTTAACCTCAAAGACAATGGCTTCAATGTGATAGTTGGTCAAAGAAAAGATTCAAAAACATGGGATAAAGCTGTCGCTGATGGCTGGGTACCCGGAGAAACGCTTTTCGAAATTGAAGAAGCATGTGAGAAAGGTACGATCATTCAGTACTTGCTATCAGATGCGGCGCAGATCAAATTATGGGATACTGTCAAAAAGCATTTAAGCCCGGGCAAAACCCTGTACTTTTCACACGGTTTTGGAATTACTTACAAGGAGAGAACAGGAATTATTCCTCCGGCTGATGTAGATGTAATTCTGGTAGCGCCTAAAGGATCGGGTACGTCTCTTAGGAGGATGTTTCTGGAAGACAGAGGGCTTAACTCCAGCTATGCCATTTTTCAGGATGCCAGCGGAAGCGCATTCGAGAAGGTGGTGTCACTGGGAATCGGCGTAGGATCAGGTTACCTGTTCGAAACTACCTTTAAGAAGGAAGTTTACAGTGACCTTACTGGTGAAAGAGGCACATTAATGGGTGCAATCCAGGGCATACTGGCCGCACAATATGAAGTGCTGAGAGATAATGGTCATTCGCCGTCCGAAGCTTTCAATGAAACAGTCGAAGAACTGACCCAATCGCTGATGCCGCTATTTGCCGAAAACGGAATGGACTGGATGTATGCCAACTGTTCTACCACAGCGCAAAGAGGTGCTCTCGACTGGTGGAAGAAATTTAAAGATGCCTCACAGCCTGTATTCAAAGAGTTGTATGCTGAGGTAGCAAAAGGAAATGAAGCGCAAAGAAGCATTGACTCCAATAGTCAGACAGATTATAGAGAAAAGCTCGAGCAGGAATTGAAGGAACTCAGAGAGTCTGAAATGTGGAGAGCTGGTGCTACTGTAAGAACACTAAGGCCTGAAAATGCTTAAAGGTTGATTTTGAGAATTAAGTAAATCTGAGAGCGGGAGGGTAACTACTCCCGTTTTTATTACGCTTTCAAATATCTAAAATCTAGTATCTAAAGTCTAATATCTAGCATCTAATAAATGAGCACAACTACGTCACATTATTTCCCGTCGATGGACCAGGTTATAAAAACCAGACAAATCTTGAAAGGTGTTATTAATCCTACGCCTTTGATGGAAAGCCTGAATTTATCCGATCGTTTTGGAGCCAGCATTTCTCTGAAGCGTGAAGATTTACAGGTAGTCAGGTCATACAAGATTCGTGGGGCTTATAATAAAATTAGCAGTTTGCCAGCTGACAAGCTCGCTAATGGAATAGTATGTGCCAGTGCCGGGAACCATGCACAGGGAGTTGCTTTGTCGTGTAGAAAACTACAGGTAAATGGTAAAATCTACATGCCTGCACCCACGCCAAAACAAAAGGTGCAGCAGGTCAAAATGTTTGGTAAAGAATATGTCGAGATTATTTTGATAGGTGATACCTTTGATGATGCCTACCAGGCGGCCATGACAGAAGCCAAAGAACTGGAAGCCGTTTTTGTCCATCCATTTGATGATGAAAAAGTAATCGAAGGTCAGGCAACCATTGGAATGGAAATTCTGGACGAAGCAGACACCGAAATAGATTATCTGTTTTTACCGATTGGAGGAGGAGGCTTATCTGCTGGTGTATCGTCGGTATTTAAAACGCTAAGCCCTCATACCAAAATCATCGGAGTGGAACCTGCCGGAGCTCCAGCTATGCATCGTTCAGTGCAAGAAAATCGGGTAGTGGAACTTGGAAAGATTGATAAGTTTGTTGATGGTGCAGCAGTTAAAAAAGTAGGTATTAAAACTTTTCAACTATGTAAGGAAAACCTGACGGAAGTGGCTCTGGTAGGTGAAGGAAAAGTTTGCACAGAACTGATTCGGATGTACAATGAAAATGGCATTGTCCTGGAACCTGCAGGTGCTCTTTCTATTGCGGTACTCGATCAATATAAAAATGAGATTGCTGGTAAGAACGTGGTATGCCTGTTGTCCGGTAGCAACAACGACATCACCAGAACGGAGGAAATCAGGGAAAGGTCACTGTTAGATGAAGGTCTGAAGCATTATTTCATGATTCGGTTTCCGCAGAGAGCAGGTGCGCTGAAAGAGTTTCTGGTGGAGGTATTGGGACCCGATGATGATATTGTTCATTTTGAATATAGCAAGCGAACGAGTAGGGAAAAGGGTCCTGCAGTCGTAGGAATAGAACTCAAGAAAAAAGAGGATTTTGAACCATTGTTGAATCGGATGAAAGAGCGAAAATTTTTAGGCGAGTATCTCAATGATAATCCCGATTTGTTCGTGTACCTTGTCTGAAATTTAAACAGAAGACTCATCCTTTTATTGATTGAAAACTTCTTCTTTGATCAGTTTTCAATCTCAGGAAACCGATGTGGAATTGATTGTGGTCTTTTTTAATCTAAAGAAAATTAATAGCAAAACACTTTTGCCAACTTTATGAAAGTATTAAAATTCGGAGGCACATCCGTAGGTAGCCCCGAAAACATCCGAAAAGTAGGAGAAGTCCTCCTTCAATTACCTCAAAACGAATTGACCATTGTAGTGGTGTCAGCTATGGGTGGGGTCACCGATTTGCTCATCAGCTGTAGTGAAAAAGCCGCTATTGGACGAAATGGAGGCAGTGATTATCAGGAGATATTCAAAGCAGTAGAGGAAAAGTATCTCACCACTATTCGGGAATTGATTCCAATTCAGTCTCAGAGTGGTGTGCTAAGCCAAACCAAGATATTGCTCAATAATCTTGAAGATATTCTGAAAGGAGTTTATTTGGTGAAAGAGTTGTCGCCTAAAAGTCTGGATTATATTCAGGGCTTTGGGGAAAGACTTTCTGCCATATTGGTTTCTGCTTACGTCAGCTCGATTCTTCCGGGAACTGAAATGGTCGATGGCCGGGATTTTATCAAAACGGATAGGAATTTTGGCAATGCCAATGTTGACTTTACAGCTACCAACAAGCTGATCAGTCAACATTTTTCTGGTAAAACAGGATTGTTTATTTGCCCAGGTTTTATAGCTTCTACGCCCAATGAAGAAACAGCTACACTGGGTCGTGGAGGGTCAGATTTTTCGGCATCTATCATTGCGGCAGGGTTAAAAGCATCGGAACTGGAAATCTGGACGGATGTTAGTGGCATAATGACTGCCGACCCAAGGTTGGTGAAAAGTAGTCATTCAATTGCTTCGATCAGTTATGAAGATGCGATGGAGTTATCTCATTTTGGTGCGAAAGTCATCTATCCTCCTTCTATTCAGCCTGTGCTGGATTTACAGATTCCCATACGTATTAAAAATACAATGCAACCTGATGACGAAGGAACATTGGTTACCAATGAAGTTTCTCCAAACGGTTCTATGATCCAGGGCGTCAGTAGTGTCAAAGATATTGTGATGATCAACCTGTCGGGAAGTGGCATGGTCGGGATTCCGAGCTTTTCCTACAGGCTTTTCCGTGCACTATCGGAACATAAAGTCAACGTGATTCTCATTACACAGGCATCATCGGAGCATACTATTTGTGTAGCCATCGATGAAAAAGATAGTGAAATGGCACGTGAAGCAATAGAACAGGAGTTTGAATATGAGATGTCGCGACATAAAATTGATCCGGTAGAAATTGAAAAAGAACTGGTGATTGTGGCGCTCGTTGGTTCAGGGATGAAAGAGCAGGTAGGGGTAAGTGGTAAAATGTTTGATTCGCTAAGCAAAAACGGAATCAGCGTAAAAGCGATTGCACAAGGCTCTTCTGAGAGAAACATTTCTGCTGTGATCAGCAAGAGACACCTCAAAAAAGCACTAAACAGTTTGCACGAAAGTTTTTTCCTCTCAGGAAAGAAGGTGATGAACCTGTTCATCGTGGGAATCGGAAATGTTGGTAGTGAACTAATCGGTCAGTTACTGAAACAGCGTCAATACCTGAGTGAAAACGAACACATCGAACTTCGGTTGATTGGTATTGCAAACAGCAGAAAAATGGCGTTTTCGGAAGATGGTTTTGACGAAAGTGAATGGCATAATCCGTTGGAAAATGGAGAGCAGATGTCTATGGACGCCTTCATCAGCCGAATGGCAGAGCTAAATAAAAGAAACAGTATTTTTATTGATAATACCGCCAATGCTGAGGTAGCGGGAAGTTACCTGGAAATATTGAAAAACAGCATATCTGTGGTCACACCCAACAAGATAGCCTGTTCGTCAGCATATAGCGATTACCTGCAATTGAAAAAAACAGCTCAGAAATACAATGCTAATTTCTACTTTGAGACCAATGTGGGTGCAGGGTTACCAGTCATTTCTACCCTAAGCGACCTGATTAAAAGTGGTGATAAGATTCATAAAATTCAGGCAGTACTGTCGGGGAGTCTCAATTTCATTTTCAACAATTTTAAGAAGGGAGTTAGTTTTACTGATATTGTAAAACAGGCGAAAGAAGAAGGCTATACAGAGCCTGATCCGAGAGAAGATTTGAGTGGCATGGATGTTATGAGGAAGATTCTGATTTTGGTGAGAGAAAGCGGTATTGCCGTAGAACCGGATGAGGTGGTGAAGG
>JBCBHL010000297.1:0-9303 GCA_038525605.1 Bacteroidota bacterium | reverse complement strand
ACGAATAGGTTGATAATCAACAGGTAAAGAGGAAACACCCAAACAGCCTTGCGGAGATTGTTTTCATTGTTATTTTCCAGTACCGCTGTCTGAAACTGGCGGGGTAGAAACAATACTGCCAAAAATGCTAGTGATAAGCTGGCAAACCATTCGTCTACCTGGGAAGGCTTCATAGTAAACAATTCAGCAAGTTCCGGTTTTGCAGCCGCCTGACTAAAAATATCACCGACACCATCGAAAATGAAATAGCAGATGAAAATTCCCACAGAAAGAAATGCGACGAACTTCACTATAGCCTCAAAAGCGATGACACTGACAAGCCCGTGGTTCTTAGTTGCTGTTTCAATATTCCTGGTTCCAAAGATGACAATAAACAAAGCCAATATACCTGTCAGGTAAAAATTGGAATCGTTGTAAAATGCGTTATCCTGAATATTGGAAGAATTGATTTCCTGACCGACCAGAATGTCAAAACCGGTTCCAATCGCTTTGAGCTGAATCGCGATGTAAGGCAGGATTGCTACTATACAAAATATTGCTACAAAACCACCAAGAAAGCTGCTGTTGCCGTATCTGCTGGATATAAAATCCGCTAGCGAAGAAATTCTAAAATGCTGACTGATTCTCACCATTTTTTCCGTCAGCCAAAACCAAAGCGGGATAAAAAGTGCCGGTCCGAGGAAGGTTGTGATGAATAAAACACCGTCAGTGGCAGCTTTTCCCACACTACCATAGTAGGTCCATGCGGTGCAATATACTGAAATGGAGAGTGCGTAAATCCAAGGATTGGAAATGAATTTTTTGTTCTTCTTCGCGATTTTATGAGAGGCAGATGCTATCAGAAATAACAGCACTAAATACGCTAGTATGATAAATACAACCTGTTTTTCTGAAATCATTTGTCTTCCGGGTCAATTTTTCGGTTAAACAACAAGGCTGCTACTAAAACAATTAAAAACCAGAAGCCAAACAGAAAAGCAAACAACATAGGCACTGATCCTACGGTTGTCTGATTATTGACGATCGACAATACTGGTCTGCTGATTAGAAAAGCACTTACTATCAGAAAAGTGAGTGAGGCAGCCAGTAATTTTGATCGCGTCATTAAAAAAACTATTTAGGTTAACAGACATTATCACGTTAAGTTTTGTATTGATAAATTTTCGATGTTGTAACCGTCAAACTTTGTAATTTTAAGAAATTATGACTTCATAATTATGAATTAAATTTCAAAAATTCAACTAATACTTCAATTGAAAATATGCATAATAAACCTGTCGTGATATCCTTTAATGTTAGTAAACATGCCCGGATTTTTAGCGATTTTCCAGGCATGTTTTAAATTTATTAAATTTTAATGATCTATTGCCTCTCCGGCACCACTTGGTATTCGGATATTTTCAACAATTTCCTGTACGTCCTGTGGAGGAGCCTGAGTGAATTTGTTGATGATCAGGGAAACTGCAAAGTTGATAACCATTGCCACAGTTCCGAATCCTTCGGGAGAAATTCCCCACCACCACTCGCTTGACGGAGGTAACTCATCATCAAACCAACCTAATTTGTACTTGATCATGTACAACAACATACACAAGATCCCAACAACCATACCACCGATGGCACCCTCTTTATTCATCTTTTTATAGAAGATTCCTAAAACAATGGCCGGGAAGAATGATGCTGCTGCCAACCCAAAAGCCAGGGCTACTACTGCCGCTACGAATCCCGGAGGGTTGATGCCAAAGTAACCGGCGACACATACCGCTGCAATAGCAGATAACCTCGCAGCTATTAGTTCGCCTCTTTCTGAAATGTCTGGTTTAATCATTTTTTTGATCAGGTCGTGAGAGACCGAAGAGGAAATTACCAGTAGTAATCCCGCAGCTGTAGATAGTGCAGCCGCTAAACCTCCTGCCGCTACCAGTGCTACTACCCAGTTGGGCAGACCCGCGATTTCCGGATTGGCAAGTACCATAATATCTCTGTCTACGAATAGTTCGTTGTTGTTGGCATTATTGACGTTTGTGATAACTCTTTCTCCATAGTCGCCTCTTTCCCTTGCTTCGAAAATCGGCTTGTTTTTGTTACCTTTTACAGCATGCCCGGGAGAATATTGAACCTTGCCGTCATTATTTTTATCTACCCAGCCTAATAATTCAGTGTCCTCCCAGTTTTTGAACCACTGAGGTAGTGAAGAGTATGACTTGTCCTGTACAGACTGGATTAGATTCGTTTTTGCGAATACCGCTACTGCTGGTGCTGCAGTGTAAAGAATAGCAATAAACAATAGTGCAAATCCCGCAGATTTTCTGGCATCCCTTACCTTTTTTACGGTGAAGAAACGCACAATTACGTGGGGCAGCCCAGCAGTACCAACCATAAGTGCCATTGTGATGGCGAATACATCGAGTATTGATTTTGAACCGTCTGTGTAGGCGTTGAAGCCTAGTTCCGTGCTCAAGCCGTCAAGTTTATCGAGCAGATATACCCCTGATCCGTCAGATACTGTACCTCCGAATCCCAATTGAGGAATAGGATTGTTGGTCATTTGAATGGAAATGAAAATAGCTGGCACCATAAAAGCAAAAATCAGCACGCAATACTGAGCCACCTGGGTGTAAGTGATTCCTTTCATGCCACCGAGTACAGCGTAGAATAAAACGATGATCATTCCAATGATCACTCCTGTGTTGATGTCTACCTGCAAGAATCTTGAGAATACAATACCGACACCTCTCATCTGACCTGCTACGTAAGTAAAAGATACCAGCAGAGCGCAGAATACAGCCACTGATCGGGCAGTCTTTGAATAGTACCTGTCTCCGATAAAATCAGGTACGGTAAATTTCCCGAATTTTCTTAGATAAGGTGCCAGTAAGAGTGCCAATAGTACATAGCCTCCTGTCCAGCCCATCAGGTAAACAGCCCCGTCATATCCTGCAAAGGCGATGATTCCGGCCATGGAGATAAATGAAGCCGCACTCATCCAGTCGGCTGCTGTTGCAAGTCCGTTGGCGAGAGGAGATACCCCTCCGCCTGCAACATAAAATTCTTTCGTTGAGCCAGCGCGCGACCAGATAGCAATCCCGATGTAGAGTGCAAAGGTCAGTCCGACCAGAATATAGGTCCAGGTTTGAACATCCATAATAAAAGTGTTTTTAGATTTTTTTAATTCTTTTTGTTAGACAGTGAATAGAGACATCCACCGATAATACATTGCTGTTCGTATGTGGGCTAGTCCTTATCAAACCCATACTTTTTGTCCAGCTTATTCATGATCCTGACATAGACAAAAATGAGAATGACGAATACATAAATTGATCCTTGCTGTGCGAACCAGAACCCGAGCGGGAATCCACCCATTCTGATAGTGTTGAGCTGGTCAACAAAAAGAATCCCTGCGCAGTAGCTTACGACAAACCAGATTGAAAGTAGGATTGCCAGGTAGCGCACATTTTCACGCCAGTATTGTTTTTTAGTATCGTTTTCCATGATAGCAGTTTTTAAAGGAATATATGAGTCTGGAAAATAATTCTACTGTTGCGATCCGGTTCTGTTCCGGTGTAGTTTGCCAGAGAAGAATTGTATTCTATAGTGATCTTTGCATTATGGCCACTGAGAAACCAGTTGGCACCAAACTGAACGGTGTTACCAGCATTGTCAAAGGCATCAAAATTTCTTGTACTGTAGGCTATGTAAGGCATGAGCCTGCCCTTGGAAGAAAATTCCTTCAGCAAGTAACCAACATGTCCATACACTGAACTTCCGGTACCATAAGTAGTGCCAAGTGCATAGTTTTCTCCGTAATTGAACTGATAGAAAACTGCGTACGCATTGATTCCCTGACCGTTTCCAATCGGTGCATCATAAAAAGCATCGACAGCAAAGTGGGAAACATTTTCCTGCTCAACACCACCGGATTCGCCAGGAATAACTACCCCGTTGGCATGCGAGAAAAAACCTGCACCAACGTTGAAGACCTTTTTCTTGCCGAGATAACTTCCTACCCGATAAGGCAGTTTGTTTGATTCCTGATCAAAAAACTGATAATCGAAATAGCCCTGAACAACGGTGGAGGCATCCTCCGGGAACAGTGTTTTTCCTGAATAAGTAGGTGCTGTTACCTGCGAAACATCAGTGACGCTACCTAGTGCTGATGCTCCTGCATCATTTATTGCCAGGTGGTAGTTTAATTTCCCGATCCGGCCTTTTGCATAGATTCCCAGATGACGGGCAAATTGATCAGAAAGTCCGAGTTGAGCCCAGGCCTGTCTGTAATTATCAAGCGTCATAAAGTTCAAAGTACTGGCATTTGTAAGCCTGCTCAGTCCGTTCCAATAGTGAAGTCCGCCACCGATAGACAGGTCATTGGTGATTTTAAACTCCGTCCAGGCGCCATGTAAAAATATCTGAGGTCCGTTTCCTTCGATACCTGTTGCAGTTAGTCTGCTGGCATTTAAATTGTTCAAACCCCAATGCGTCAGAATCAAAAAACGAGGTGATATCTGCGCATAGGCCAAAAGTCTTGATCTGCGTACCCTTGGCGTTAAGTTTAATCCATTATCATTGTTTAGGTTATCTGTTTCTGCCCATATCTGGTGCCAGGTGATGAAACGAATGTATTTTGAACCGGATTCATTGATTTTAACAACCAATGGAGCGTAAGATTCATCTTTTTTTGTTTCAACATCCTGCGCCTGAGTACTGAAAAGCAATAGGGCTAAAAAACAGGTTAGTATTAATTTTGACATTTTTAAATCAGATTAAGGTGATTATTAAAAATATTTCAATTTGTACTGCAGTTACAGGTTTCAAATTGAAAATTAAATAATGGAAAACATAATCTGATGTATATATTTGCTAATTAGTATACATATTGCTTACTTTCTGAAGCGCTCCCATTTAATGAGCATGTACTTATCTCCGATAGAAGTGATGATCATTCCAGAATCCTTAACTTCCTCATTATCTGATATATAGTTTACCAGTTCTGAATGAGTCAATACCCGGTAAGTAGGGTGATAATCTCCCTTTTGAGGTACTTGAATTTTATACTTTTTCACCCAATTCATCACCGAAACATGACTGATTCCCAGTAGCCTTTCGATTTCGCGATAGCTTACACCTTCGATATATAGTTGCAAAGCTTTAGTGACAAAATAGGGATCTATCGATTTGCCAATTTTATCGACGGTGAAGTAATAATTGCATTTTTTACACTTAAATCGCTGTCTTTGCTTAACAATGCCACTTTTTACACATTGTTTAGAATCACATCTGGGGCAAATTGGAAGGTTCAAAATCGTTCACTGAAAAATTGAATATATCAATTTAGCAAGAATATACCAATTTAGCAAAAATTAGAGTAACTCCACTAAAAGTGCAGCTGCAACCCCTAGTAACAGAAGGCCTATTTTTTTGAAATCAGTTTTATGCTCCGGATTGGATTCAGCAAAAATAGTGGTCGATATGTGTAGAAAACTTCCACCTACCAGTGCAAAAATATAGTTGACATAACTGCTCTCAAAGTCAATTAGGTCGCTTA
Source organism: Bacteroidota bacterium (assembly GCA_038525605.1). GTDB lineage: Bacteria > Bacteroidota > Bacteroidia > Cytophagales > Cyclobacteriaceae > JANSWY01. The sequence continues at coordinate 3,758 of JBCBHL010000297.1, read as the reverse complement.
AAATCATGCCTAATGGCGACATCAGAGAGAAAATGAATAATGATATCAGCGGAACTGTCCTCTTTTTAAACTGAAAAGACATAATTGAGATCAGGGCGAAGGCAGCAGGCATTTTATGCAGGACAATGCCAAAGAGAATGGTGTTCGATTCATGCTGATGGTGATGTGCGGACGGGTGTGAAAGGAGTGCGCCTTCCAGCAAAGCATGTATACACAACGCAATCAACAAACTGATGGTTGAACTGTTTTTATGCTGATGGTTGTTGTCTGAGTGATGAATGTGCCCATGTTCAACCCCGGAAGTTAAATACTCCAGAAAATGTTGTAAAAAGAATCCAGCCAGCAGCACAATACCTAAGTTGAATGGGTCTTCAGCTTCTGAAAATAGCTCAGGCAATATGTGAATGATCGTAATCGAAAACAAGTAGGCGCCAGCAAATACCAAAGGTGCCTTGAAAATAGAGCCGTCCTTACTTTTGAGAATGTAAAAACTAAAACCTGCCAGGACAGTAGTGACAACCAATATGATTGCATTTAGAATCAATCAGTCTCCTTTTTAGCTATAAAAATCATTCTGTCCGATTCGTTGATCTGATAAGGTTCCAACTCATAGTTGCCATAGCAGGCCTCAACATTCAGCCCCGCTGTTGAAAAGTAGGTTAAGAATTCCTGTTCAGTAATGGCTTTAACCTTTTCATGATAGGCATATTGCTCATCATTGTCATTAAATTTAATGTCCTTGTGGATAAATCCATTGGCATAGTTCTTAGTGATATGGAATTCTATGTCTTTTATGACCTTCACTTCTTCCGGAACCAGCTGATTGATGACCACATGTGGGTTTAGAAAATCAAGTATGATACGACCTCCCGGCTTGAGGGCGGAGGCCATCGCTTTAATGCACTTCAGATTATCAGAATCATGTTCAAAGTAACCAAAGCTTGTGAATAAGTTTAACACATAATCAAACTCGTTTTCCTTAAATACCTCACGCATGTCGTGAATGTGAAATTTAAGTCTTTGGTTTTCATACGCCTTTGCGGATTTAATATTTTGCTCAGATAAATCCAGTCCAACTACATTAAAACCTTTCTGGTTCAGATAGATACTGTGTCTTCCTTTCCCGCAGGCAAGATCCATCAATTGATGTTTTTGATTAAACCCCAGTTTGCTAATCAGGTGGTCGATGAAAATACTCGCCTCCCGATAGTCTCTCTTTTGGTAAAGGATGTGATAATATGGTGAATTAAACCACTCACCAAACCAGGTTTTTTTCATTCTTTTGTTATTCTAGTATCATGTTATTTTTGATTCCTTCACTGGTATACGACTTCAGGGCACCATTATCATCGGAATAGATCAAATGTGCCTCTAAAGCCGGATTGGCCTCTATCAGAGGAATAGCTTTTTCCACACCCATTACCATAAAAGCTGTTGCGTAAGCATCCGCGATTGTACAATTATCAGAAAATACCGAAGCGCTTAACAGGGAATGTTCAACGGGGTAACCGGTAAATGGACTGATGGTATGAGCATATTTTTTGCCGTTTTTGATGTAAAAATTTCTATAATTTCCTGATGTCGCCAATGCCATGTTGTCCAGGCTGACAATCGCTGCAATCTTACGAGATGGATCCTCATTAATTCTAGGGTCAAAAATTCCCGTTTTCCAGGTTTCCCCACGATTATTCACCCCTTTGCAGCTGACTTCCCCACCGATTTCCACATAGTAATTTTTGATATCTTCTGCTTCCAGGAATTCAGCAACCAGGTCTACAGCGTAACCTTTCGCTATCGCGCTGAAATCGAGGTAGACCCCTTCATCAATACTGGCAGATTGCTCATCGAATTTCACTTTGTCAAAGCCAATAATTGCAATTTTTTCAACGATCAGCGCACTATCGGGAATATTCGTTTCTTTACCAGGACCAAAACCCCATAAATTGACTAATGGTCCTACCGTCGGATCAAAAGCACCTGAAGTAATCTGATACACCTCCTTACTGTACCGAAGCATCGGAAGGAAAAAGCCTGTTCTGAAAGTGAGTGTATTGTGAGTGTTGAGGTCAGAAATCTCAGAGTCGGGCACATAGGTTGATAAGGAATTATTCAGAGCGGAAAGCAGTGAATCGATTTTTGGATAAAGGCTTTCACCCGGAAGGTCTGAATAGGTAACATTGTAAGTTACCACCCCCATCGTAATACCGGATACCTTTTTGTAAACAGGTGACTGTTCTTTCTTTTCCGAGCAGGAAATGAAAAAAAGCAATGAGGAAATGATATAAAGGAAGTTACGATTCATGAATCCCAAATGACTATTAAATATTGCACTTTATCGATTAAGTTCTGTTTATCGCTGCGAAATTACACGATAATCAATCTGTTTTGAAATTTATGTTTAAAACAGTTAGAACATCCCGTAAATTTTTTGAGTTCAAGAGTTAGCTTATATTTGTTGAAGGATTTTAAAATAGTCCTGATTAATTGAAGATGACATGCGAGAGGATTACCTATCCGGTGATGGAGAACATTTAGATAATAGTGAGAAAGAGTTTGAAAAAGCGCTTCGGCCGCTCACATTCGATGATTTCACCGGGCAGGAGAAGATCATAGAAAACATAAAGGTATTTGTGGCAGCAGCCAAACAAAGGAGCGAGCCGCTGGATCATGTACTTCTGCACGGTCCTCCTGGATTGGGTAAAACTACCCTCTCACACATCATTGCCAATGAGTTACAAACCAATCTAAAACTTACATCAGGACCGGTCCTGGATAAACCTTCGGAATTGGCTGGTTTGCTAACAAACCTGGAAGAAGGGGATGTCCTGTTTATCGATGAAATTCATCGGCTAAATCCTGTCGTGGAGGAGTATCTCTACTCCGCCATGGAAGATTTTAGAATTGACATCATGCTGGATTCAGGCCCGAATGCCCGAAGTGTGCAGATTGGTTTAAATCCGTTTACGTTGATTGGTGCGACGACCCGGTCAGGGTTGTTAACCTCTCCACTACGGGCGAGATTTGGAATTAATGCCAGGTTAGAATACTACGATGCAAAGCTACTCGCTTCGATTATCAAGCGGTCATCGGCGCTGTTGACAACACCGATCAACGAGGATGCGGCATTTGAAATTGCTCGCAGGAGCAGAGGTACGCCCAGGATTGCCAATAATTTACTGAGACGTACCCGGGATTTTGCACAGATTAAAGGAGATGGTACCATTACCCATGAGATCAGTCAGATAGCATTGAATGCCTTGGATGTTGATGCAAACGGATTAGATGAAATGGATAACAGGATTCTTTCAACAATTATTGAAAAATTCAAGGGTGGTCCCGTCGGGATTTCCACCATTGCTACTGCCTGTGGAGAAGAATCTGAAACGATTGAAGAAGTGTATGAACCTTTTTTAATTCAGGAAGGATATTTAAAACGAACCAGTAGAGGACGGGAAGCAACAGAACTTGCCTACAAACATTTGAAAGTAGTGCCGCCGGGCCGTACCCGCGGTTTATTTGATATAGATTGATATATCCGGCAGAGGGCTGCTCATCAAATGGTTGAGTGGTCAGAATTATAAATTCCATGCTATTTTGAACTATCGGCAACAACATACAGATCAGGTAAAACGGATTGCCAGAGAGCTGGGATTTAGTTTTTGCGGTATTTCCAAAGCTGTCTTTCTGGAAGAAGAAGCGCCCCGGCTGGAAGATTGGCTCAATCGGAACTATCAGGGTAAAATGAGCTATCTCGAAAA
>JBCBHL010000296.1:0-9308 GCA_038525605.1 Bacteroidota bacterium | reverse complement strand
GGAATATAGGTCTCATTGTCTGTCGGGTCTACTAATATCAAATAATCTGCCAATAGCGTATCGAAAGTATACGTTCCTGTTACATCCAGAGTAAATATGTCTATGGTATCATAAGCACCGTCATTCACCTGGAAGAGCAGCACTCTACCATCCGTCAGCAATTCGGATTCAGAAATTCTGGTCGTCCCTGAAAGCATCGCCTTCGCAAAAACTCCTCTTACATTCGAGTTCAGGCTAAAGCCTGGTATGGCGCTATTGGTGATCACACACTGATAAAGGCCCATATCAGCCCTTTGGATCCCCGTTATCTGATAAGCGGGATTCGATCCGCTCTGTACGACATCAGAACCAAGCGTCCATTCATAAACATTTCCTTCACCTCCAACTTCTACGGATAATTCAAAATCAGATCCACTCGGCAGGTAAATATCAGGAAGAGGCTCATCTACAGGCTTTTGATTACTAAAGTCTACTCCGGTAATTCCTACGTTTGGAATCAAGTCATCGAAATGTAACCTGTTATCAGTCAAATCAAGTGTTGTGAGATTCACCAGTGAGGTCATATCAGGAATGCTTTCAACATCGTTTCCTGAAATATTGACATATCTCAGGTTAAGCACATCCAGTACCTGACTGGAGAATGTACCAACCAGACCCTGGCCACTTAAGTTCAAACTATCAACTCTGTTGTTACTGATACCAATTCCCGTCCATTGATTAATCGGTAAGGTGGTCCAATCATTTATACCAGACCAATCTGCACCATTCATCTCAACATACAACTCTCTCAATGCCAGCGAATCTCTTTCTAAAGAGGATACTCTTACCGTGATTTCCCTGGTTTCCAGCGTCAGACCGAGAACGTTCGTATTCGTCACTGAAGCCCGGTAAGTTCCTTCGTCCGCAAATGAAATGTTGCTAAGCACCAGTGTACCGTTTACTTCGCCTGCTATCGGTACATCATTCTTAAACCAGGAATAAACATCACCAGGATTTCCGGTACTTCTGTCAAGTGTCAGGTCCTGACCAGCATTGATAAACTCACTTTGTGCTTCCAGAATACTATCCTGAGGGATATACTCTATTCCGGTAATTAATGCATTATCCACCAGATCGGCAAAGGTCAATTGATTGTTTTGTACCTGTAGCAAAGTAATATTTGTAAGACCGGTTAAATTACTTAGTCCTGAAATTTCATTATCAGCTAAAGCCAATATCTCCAAAGCATCCAGCTCTCCAGTTTCGAGAACTGGGAAAGAGCCGTTGAGGTTGTTATTGATCAGACTAATGGAAACTACTCTTCCCTGATCTACATTAACGCCTGCCCATGTTTCTATCCTTTGACCAGGCTGAAGCCAATTGGTATTATCAGTCCAGTTAACACCATTCATATCGTTATAGATATTCACCAGCGCCATGGAATCCGCAACAGTTTCCGCTAATATTTCAGTTTTTACTGCTACGATATTCGAAAAGCCTGTCGTATCACCAGGTGATAGTACTGACCGAACTCTGTAGAAATAAGGAGTACCATATTCAAGTCCGTTGACAGTCTGGGCATTTCCACTGACAGGTGCATTATCAAAACCAGCTACCAGTTGGGTAAAGGCATTATCAGCACTGACATCCAACACGTAGTTGGTGATGCCATCCTGAGAATTCCAATTGGCTGTGAAGCTGAAAGATTCAATCGGATTAGCATCTGTGGCCACTGGGTTACCCACAATTATTAACTCATTATTAGTTGCATCTGTAGAATTATTTAAAGCCAGATCAGACGCGTTTACAATTATCTCGTAAGTGCCTTCCGTTAAATCCGGTGTGATAGTTCCTGCTGCAACTGTCCAGCTTCCATCTCCATTGTTAGTAGCAATGTAATCATTGCCATCAACTGTTACATTAATAGTGGCAGAGTTGTCATCAGTCAAACCATTAATTGCCGGCGAAACAACCTGTGTCACTTCAGAAGTTACAGAAACCACCGGGGCGGTAAGGTCTATTATCAATTCATCTGTGGAATTATCTGTTGCTGAATTTAAAGCCGCGTCTGTTGAAGTCACCAATAGGTCGTAGATATCTTCCGGCAAACCTGTCGCAAGCGTTGATAAATTCAGTGTCCAGTTGCCTAATCCATCATCTGTTAGTTCCGGATCGACTCCTAAGACGTAGGTAACCGCATTTAAGAGAATCTCAAGACTTGTACCAACTTCAAAAGTACCAGTAATAGTCGGTCTGTCGTTATTGGTAGTCAAATTGTTCACAGTTGGCGGTGTTGGCAAAGTAGTATCAATATTAATTTCATCGATGGTCTGATCAGTAACAGAAAGACTAATAGCAGTTTTTGTACTGGTTACCACCACATCAAAAACACCTTGCCCTGACAATGGAAACCCTGTCAGGTCTAATGTCCAGTCAGTGATTCCATCCAAATCTATATCAGCAACATCTGTTAGCTGTGCATCAACTCCAAGTGTATAGGTTGTACCATCGATTTCCACTGTTAATTCAGTTCCTACTTCATAAGTACCTGTAATGATCGGCTCAAGTGTATTGAAAGTAGCTGTATTGACTGTCGGATCTGCTGGCGGATCTGCAAATCTCACCCTGTCAGCAAATGCTGAGGAACCGTCTACAATTGTGCTGGCTGTAGCTGTAACGTAGTTGCCTTCTGTCAGTGTTAGCCCGGTTAGTGTCCAAACTCCACCGGATACAGTTACTGTTCCTAAATATCCATTACCCTGATTGCTGCTGCAGGCATCGTTTGCATCGTAGACATCTATCTCCTGTCCATCGACTCCAGTACCAGTCACCTCTGTTTCGGATACACTTGTGATGACCGGTGCTGCAATATTGTTATTTCCATCTACTGCCAAAAGAATACCATGACTGATATTGCAGAAGAATTCATTTTGCCTGATCAGGTTACCTGCACTAGTTGCATCATTAACCTGTACACCGACATTGTTGGCAGTGATCACGTTGGCTTCTGCCACTAAATCGCCAATGATGTTATTGTTTGCATCATTATTTATGAATATACCAATATCATTTCCAGCCTCACTACCATCAAAATTAGCTCCGACAAAATTGCTTTTGACGATACTGTTATCAGCACCTGAGATATTCAGCCCTGCATTTCCATTGTTGATGAAAATATTGCCTTTAGCGGGGCTCCCTATCTTAGCTCCGAACATGGCATTGTTATTTAATTCCAGTCCAACATTGGCAAAATTGTTGAATCGCATTCCATAAACTTCAATGTAGTCGGAGGTAGCTGCAATCCCAATTGGCACACTACTGCTACCGTTGATTTCCACAACAGCTCCGGATACTATGTCCCAGCCAGGTTGCGTAGTGGCATCAAGATAGAGCGAATCTGTTACGTTAATTTGGGAAGCGGTGGTAATAACCCAGGGGCCAGTTCCTGGCAGGTCAAATTTCACTGTATCCATTCCAAGTGCGAGATTGGCTTGTTCAATGACATCTCTCAACGATCCCGGGCCATCATCTGCAAATGAAACCACCGTATTGGATGGTACTGAAAAGGCACCGGAAGCGACCCAGTCGCCAGGGAGCGTTAAAGATCCATTTTTATTGGCAGCCAGATCTAATACATTAGTTGATGGTGCATCGTCATCAAATCTGTAATAACCTTTCAGCTCACTCAGGTTCGGGTGATTCGCAATCTCGTTTGTATAGATGTAATCACGCATGACGTTGATGTCTAAGCTGGTATTCCAGATTCTCATTTCGTCAACGCCTCCTTTTCCGTTAAAAGATGCCAGTGCATTGGCTGGGAATGTAATATCAGTAGTAAAACCCAGATCTGAAGTCTGATCCAGCGCCCCGTCTATGTACATATTCAAGGTATTTCCTGATCTGATAAATGCAACGTGATGCCATTGGTCATCGGCAATGTTCTGATTACCAAACTCCAGTGCTTGCGCTCCGCCATTAGTTGGCCTGATGAAATAGTACAAAGTTCCGTTGGCAGTAGCCAGTTGAACGAGTTGCCTGTCGGTAACAGCATCCGCATCTTCCTGCTGGAAGAAGTTACGCTGTGCATTATCACTAGCCGAAGGAATGTTGACCCAAAGCTCAACCGTGAAATCGCCCATTACTTCCAACGCAGGTTCGCTAAGTACTACTGATTCTGAAGCAGCTGAAAAATTCAATGCGGTTCCTGCATCTGACAATGACGGGTAATTGATTTTAGCAATGCTAAAAATTCCTGATGTCTGATTGAAGGCTCTAACAGAATCTTCGGTTTTGTCTACTCCAAAAAGATTACTTACAGTAAAGTAATCGGCCGCTTCTGCGTTATCGACTCTCTTCACAATTCTCAGGCTGTCATCTGTACCAAATGATGCTGTCCCGTAATTGAAATCGAATGTATTTCCTCCAGGCGCAAACACACCAAATATCTCATCAGTCCTGACACTTTGATAAATATCGGTTGTAAGTTCATTGGAAAAATCATCAGTAATCGCAAAGAGGTGTACTCCTTTCGACGGATCGGCAATATTTGATAATTTGATGACCGAACTAACCGGGTTTGTATCTATTTCAGTTGCATCGTATGTGAATAAGTTCCCATCTCCCACATATGCGCCTGATGATTCAAATATCCCTCCTGTTAAATCCAGGTGATTGGAGCCAAATTCGAAATTTTCAGAAAGGTCAAATATTTCTGTTCCCGAGCCTTCATCGAATCTGTAGTATGCAATCAGGCTATCAAGGAAAAAATCTTCATCCCTGCCCAGTTTCCTCGTCATATGTGTTCTGATTACTGAGTCTGGCAATGCAAAGCTCCAAACTCTTAATTCCTCAATTGACCCTTCGAAGTTTCCACCAAAAGGTGCAGCTCCGACATAAAACTGACCTAATCCTACGTAATTTCCGCCGGCAAAGGTACTGTCTACAGCGATACCATTGATGTGAATTTTCTGTTTACCATCAGCCACGTTATAGCTCATCGCAAAGTGATTCCAGTCTGTATTGGCTTCCGTCCAGGCATAATCCAGGTCATCACCCTGGAAGGACATGGTTACGATATCACCTGTTTTAAATCCAATGTGCAGCTGATCATTGGCAACTGCTGATGTCACCGGCCCGCTTCCAAATACAAAATCATCTGTGGTATTGGAGGCTCTTTTGGCCCAGAACTCTACGGTAAAAGATTTATTGGTTAATCCGTCCACGTTATTAGGCGTGGTGGCCACATCTGATATTCCGTCCAAAAGCAAAGAATTTCCAGCCCCTGGCAAATCATTGTACACCAATGCTGAGGCTGTAAGGCTAAAAGTTGGGTCTGTCGGATCGTCTGAGAAGATCGTTAACAGTTGTTCACCTGATACGGTTGCTGATGGTGCATAGCCAAACCTGATCGTATCACTACTGAATGGCTCTATTTTCATGTCAGACAGATCGTCGAACAGATTGACGCTTACACCATAATCGACGGCAGCTGATAACCTTAGGGTATCGAAACCAGTATTTCTTAAAACAATTTCAGTAGATATCTCATCTCCATCGAAGACTACACCATAATCCAGTTCTTCGTTGTTGAAAAATTCAACATCGTCAATTGACACTGAGATTCCCGGCTCCAGAGCGGGAGTTGTAGAAGCTACAAGATTTGAGGCAGTACCTGTTCGACTAAAGTTCGCCAGGAAACCATCGTGATTGCCTGTCAAATCAGGAAGATTTGTTAAACCAGAGTTATCACCACCGGGTTCTCCAATATTGAAATCATAAAATGCCACTAAATCAGCAGAACCCGGATCTACAGGTTTAAGAATATTAGCTCTGATGTCTGCTTCAGTAAGTGCCCTGTCCCAAACTCTCACGTCATCCATTATACCTGTGTAAAATACATTTCCAGTATTTTGACCTATACCAAATGAACTTCCGGAGTACGATAATACGGCATTATTTTCAGCTATCTGTATTCCATTTTCGTAGAGTTTGATATCATTTGTTGCATCATCATAAGTGACAGCAACATGTCTCCAGACATTTAATTCGATAGGATCCGGAGCAGAAACACCTCCCAACAGCGTTAAGACACCATCCTCAATTCCAAACAAAGGACTATCGTCACCAAACTCCATAATTGTTTCAAAGCCTGAGCCAGTTCCCTGGAAATTTATCCAGGCCTCAAGCGTAAAACTGCCTGTTGGCGGATTGAGCGAAGCAACCATCACGTTATCGCCAACTCCATCGAATGCTAAAGCATTTTCAACGATCACTGGTATAAATGCATCTGAAGTCACCCAACCTGATGTGGTGAAGTCGAAATCAAAATTATACAGGCTGGCTACCGTAGTATTTTGGGAGAGATCAGGAAGGTTTTCAGTTAGCTGATCGAATCGGTTGTATAGTACTAAATCCGGATTGCCGGGAGCTACGGTAGTCTCGTAGTTTTCACTAATTTCTTCTGCTGTTCTTGCCCTGCCCCAAATCCTGAATTCATCAATAGCAAACTTACTGAATAGGTTTCCGGCTCTGTTAATTCCGAGGCTTAAGTTTCCGTCGAAGAATGCAGCTGATATATCAGGAGTAGAAGTATCTTCAAAAACACCGTCAATATATATCTGCAAGCCATTGATGAAGTCCCTGGTAACGGCAAAATGGTGCCAATTGCCGTCTCTTATAGTTGAAGCACTGTTAATGGATTCGGTAAAGGATCCGTCATTAATAGTAAATGACAGTTTTCCATCGCTCAGGATAGTAGCTTCTACAAAAGAACCAAAATCGCCTTCTAAAGAAATCAAACCACCCAGGTCATCTGAGGATGGGTCAACCTTGATCCAGGCTTCATAAGTGAAATCTGAACCATGTGAAACCCCTGATGTCGTACTTGTAGAATCATTGACACCATCAAAAGCCAGGGCATTGCCAGGAAATACATTGGCTCGCCCCAATGTGAAGAACCCTTTCTCAGGAATACTATCAACTTCTACTCTGAAAAATACAGAGTCGCCTGCCACATTGTAACCGTCGTAAGGCACGATGAAATAATCGGAAATTCCCTCAAAAGTACTGAGCAGATAGTACGTCTGTGTAGAGTCGTTTGGAACTCCTTCAAACAAGATATCAATTGGACCTCCTTCAATAGTCGTGGAATCTGAAATTTCTATGTACCAGCTTCGTTGCAGTCTTTCATCAACCAGTGGCTGCAGCAAAGAAAGATTGGATGTGACAGTCTCATCATCCAAAGCCCCGGGAGAATCATGCGCAAAAACAATGTTATCGCCGTTATCTTGTAAGAAACCGCTATTGAATATCTGCATATTGGCGGAAGGAACTTCATTCTGGTTAACTGACCAAAGTGCATTTTTACCTGATAAACCATCAAAGGTAGATTCGTTGTTCAATGGCACATGAGAAACCACCAGTGCAGCCGTAGGATCCAGGGAGAGCGTTCCAATAGAATTATTAATTAAATCAATTACTTCTATTCCTCCTTCATCTTCATCGAACCTGAAATAAGAAACAAGGCCTGAAGTAGCAGGATCATAATTGCTGAGGTAGTTATCCCTGATCTGTTCGGGAGAGAGTTCTATTCCCCAGATTCTAAGTTCATCCATTTCTCCTACATCGCCGTAAGATGCAATAATCGGTGCGGTAACGGTAGTATTTAAATCATTTAACGAAGTAAAGTTACTAGTGCCTTGTTCTATAAATACTCCATTGATGTAGAATCTCAAACCGGTAGGTAGTCCCGAACCATCGTATGTAAATGCTACATGCGCCCATTCCTGTTCCGGTAAATCTACTGCGGTTGCAAGTGAAGTAATTTCTTCTCCTCCAACGATGCTATAAACGAATCTAACAGCCAGGTTACCGTTCAGACTGGAAAATTCTATCCCGGTATTATCGACATTGCTAAAAAATATCTGATTCGTCGTTGTGCCTATTTTTACCCACGCTTCCATAGAAAAAGGGTCATTTTTTGAAAAGGCATACGGACTTGCTTCTGATAGTGCAACCTGCCCGAAATCCGGCGAAAGAGCATTACCGGGACCCGACTCGTTCGGATACCCAAGTCCTCCAACGGTTAAATTGAACGAATCATTGATATCGAAGAAACTATAAAAAATATCGATATCACCAGACTGGTTTCCAATTGATTCAGGTTGAAAAGTGACCGTCAGTGTCACCGTATCGAACGGCTGTACCAAAACATTACTCAACTCTGTCTCATAACCACTAGGAATTGGGTTCACCTCATCGATGATCGCCGTGTTGAAACTATTATTGATGATTAAAAATTCTTTTGTAAGCTGATTGTCAAGTAAGACAACCCCAAAATCAGTATTGTCACTTACCGATATATTTGAGGAAGAAAATCTGGACAATTCAATGTCGTTTGCATAGAGTGTGAGATTCACTGCCTCAAAAGCATCGGACTGGACAAAATTCCCATCAAAACCATTCAGCACAAACCCGGGGTCTAAGGTAGCAATCAATCCTGAGGACGTTAGATCTTCCAAAGTATTGAAAGCAGTGTTATCACCTCCCGCTACAATCCCTTCATTGAAATCTGCATAAAATACGAAATTGCCAATTCCCGGGTGACCTGAGAAATCGGTAGTGCTGGCATAGTCTCTGATCGTCTGGAGATCCAAGGCAGTATTCCATAACCTAAGTTCATCCATTTGACCATCCAAAAAGCCTAATTCTCCATCAGATTCATAGTTTCCAATTCTAAAATTGGACGAGCCGGCCACATCAGAAATAGTGCCAGTCTTTTTTGAAAATCCATTGATGAAAATCTCCACATTTACCCCTTGCTTCACCATCGCGACGTGATACCAGTCGAAAGGAGCGATGGAGTCCGGGGCAACAACTGTTGAAGCTGTAGTGCCATCGAAAGTTTCGAATTCGGCAAATCCGTCAGTGATGCGAAATGCAGCATACGGACTTGTATCAAAATCCCAGGAGGCAATAGTGTGACTTCCAGTATTATTGTCCAGTCTCACCCAGGCTTCCAGAGTAAAATCATTTTCGTACGTCAGTAACGGCACATCGACAAAATCATTCGCACCATCAAAACGCAAGGAATATTCGAAGCTCTCCGGTTTATCAGTCGTCGGTACCCACTCCGAGTCATCACCTGAAAAAGCAGTAAGAACACCATTTTCGGGAGGGGCTGTCTGGTCAGTCAGTGCAGTGCCTGCCGCCTCGTTGAAGTTGTAATAATTCAGCAATCCGGCTTCCGAACCCGTCAACTCATTGAATAAATTGGCATTAATTTCCGCTTCCGTTCGAATATCTCCCCAGATTCTCACTTCATCCATTAC
>JBCBHL010000295.1:0-9322 GCA_038525605.1 Bacteroidota bacterium | reverse complement strand
CAATTAATTAATTGAAAGGATAGAAAAACTAGTTATTTGAAAGCTGAAATGGTTCACAAAATATAGTGTTTGTACATATTAAACGTTTGTTTAATAAGTTTAGGACTTTTATTGTAGATCTTTTTTGTACAAACGGACACTTTGATGATCTTCAATTCTTAATTGTCAAAGCACCAGGCTGCTACATCCACACACTGTTGATGCTGTGGAGATAATGCATAAAATTGTTCGCATGTAACCTCAAGTGGGCCAAAATAATCATTACAAGGGCCTCCATTACCATGAATAGGGCATCCTCCATTAATTTTCTTTTGTTGGTCTTTGCTTAGGTCAGTGCCTAAATTTGAAATGTGTTTTAACATGATTAGTTAATCTTAAAAAATTAGCGTTTCCTGATCAATTTAAGACACTCAGGTTTATGTCTGTCTTTTACAAGATACGAAAAATAAATTCATCATCCCACATAACGGTTTAGATGATTCGTAATTACTTTGGGTAAAAGCATTACCTCATCACCATATTAAACAATCGTTTAGTAAAATTAAATTAGAGAGATGAAGCTACTCAATAGCCCGGATGACAAGAGATTGGTAACTGTAGAACACCTGAAGCTATTGCTCTATATACTTTTTATACCATCTCTGAAAAACGAACACTGCCCAGATTTTGGCATGCACATCTCCGGGATCAAATGAAGTGAGTTTTTTCTGCATAGCTGCAATGGTATCCCACTGGAAAATACCCTGACTTTCGATCAGGTCTTTGTTGAAGACTTCTTTTTCCAGCGTATATTTCAACTCGTTGTTGAACCACGACAGTAACGGTACCTCAAAACCTTTCTTCGGGCGATTGTATAATTCGTCTGGTAAAATTTCTCTAAAAGCTTCCTGCAGTACCCTCTTTCTGATGCCTCCGTTGATTTTGTAAGCCGACGGCAAACTGTTGGCAAACTCTACCACCCGGTGATCAAGAAAAGGCACACGAACTTCCAGGTGATTAGCCATCGACATCAAATCCACTTTAGTAAGCATGTCGTTGGGCAAAACCAACTTGCTATCTGTCAGCAAAAAGTGATTGAAAGACTTTTCGTTAAGACTACTCAGATAATCATTCTTCACCTGATCGTCCCACTGATTGTATTCAGCGGTTAGGAGCTGTGCCACTGATTCATGTTGCTGGAACGTCGCTAAAAACCAGTAACGTTCCGCTGGCGATAGTTTCAGCATTTTACTAAATCGCAATAGCTGACGAAACAAATTGCCAAGCTTCCCCGAACGAGACTTGGGCATGAGCTGAAACAAAGGACCACCAACTTTCACAAGACTGTTGAGCATACCTCCCGAGGCTGCCTTTTGCCAGGCTGCATGTTTGTTGTAACCGGAAAAAATCTCGTCTGCGCCGTCTCCTGACAATGAAACTGTTACATGCTGGCGTGTTTTCTTGCTAAGAATAAATACCGGTAAGGCCGATGAATCCGCAAAGGGATCATCCAGATAAGCCACTGCATCGTCAACGTGTTCCAGGAGCTCATTGCGGGATAAACTGAAAACTGTGTGGTCCGTATTAAATTTCTCTGCGACAGCTTTTGCATAATGTGTTTCATCAAAAAACTTGTCGTCTTTGTAGCCAATACTGAAAGTTTTCAATTGATCTGTCTGTCTGCTGGCAAGCGCTGTAATGACCGACGAATCGATACCTCCACTCAAAAATGCGCCTAAAGGAACATCCGATACCATCCTGTCTGACACAGAAGTCTCCAATAAATTGACAAGTTTAGTTTTCGCCTGATCATAGCTTAAATCAACTGAAGCCTGATCGTCTACGGGTTCGGGAATTTGGTAATAGGCAGATTTTGTCGATTTTCCATCAGCCGCAACTTCCATTAACTCTCCCGGTAGCAGCTTGCGCACACCTTTGATCATTGTTAAAGGTGCTGGTGTATAGTTGAGCTGCAGATAATAGTTGAGCGCTTCTTTGTTGATTTCACGTTTTACCGTGTAAGTCAACATGGACTTCATTTCTGACGCAAACAAAAACTTATCTGCATCCTGATAGACCAATAGCGGTTTTATGCCCAACCTGTCACGGGCTATCAGCAGTTTATTCTCTTTTTTATCAAAAAAGGCAAAAGCAAAGAACCCGTTGAGTTTTTTGAGCGCTTCTTTTCCCTGGTCGATCAAAAGATTGAGCAGTACCTCAGTATCTCCATCTGAATTAAAGGCATAACCTTTTTGTGAAAGTTCTTTTCTGAGTGCTTGATAATTATAAATCTCGCCGTTGAAAACGAGCGTAAATCTTTCGGACCGATCACTCATTGGCTGATGCGCCGCATTTGACGTGTCGAGGATTGACAATCTCCTGTGACCGAGCCCCACCAGTTGATCAAGATAAGTCTGATGATGATCGGGACCACGTTTACTCAAAGCCTGAGTAGCGTTCTCCAGATGAATGAGCTGCATCCTGCCAATTTCATTAAATGCAAAAATTCCCGTTATACCACACATATTTAATGCCGAATTATCGTTTTCTTTATAGCCTGATTACATCATGAGCTTATTTTCGCCAACTGGCATACTATTGGCTCTGTAATTCACTGGCTAAGATAAACAGATATTCGGGTTAGATATGAAAATGAGTAGGCATCATTTGAAGTTTTTACTTCCACTATTGGCAATCACTTTGCTAACGCAATGCAGGGCTGGCAAGACTCAAAAGGCTGACAAGGCCAGTAAGGTTTTATCGGTTGCCAGGTCCTATATCGGAACACCCTATAAATGGGGCGGAACATCTAAAGCGGGGATAGATTGCAGTGGCTTGGTGTGTACTGCTTACAAATCGGTGGGGCTCGATTTACCAAGAACAGTAGTTGACCAAGCCAAGCTCGGCAAAGATGTCGACATAGCTTCTCTGCGAAAAGGAGATTTGGTAATTTTTAGAATCAGGCGCAAGGGAAAGGGAAGAGTATGGCACACAGGTATTGTTCAAGAGGTTATCAATAGAGACAAAATCTTGTTTGTTCATGCTAGCAGCTCCAAAGGTGTAACTGTTTCTAACCTCATGAGTGATTACTATCAAAAGTGGTTTCGCAAGGCGCGGAGAATTCTGTAATTCAGACATAAAAAAATCCCGACAGTGAAGTCGGGATTAATGAGAGGTAAAACCACGACCCATGATATTTCATGAAACTAATTACCTCTTCCAGCCAGATTTTCAGACTTTTTAATATCTTATGATAATACGCAGAGAAATCGCAGTATTTTACATCACTAATTTATAATCTAAGGCGGTTAGATGCAAATTTTTCTGAAAATAATTCAATCCAATTCTACTGTAATTAACCCATTTATTGATGAATGGCAGGATAGCAAAATTACCGGATCATCAGCAAGGAATAGCCAACCTGTTTAATTGTCATTAGATATCATTTGCCTTTAAGATATATGCTATTGAATGGTAAATAGTTCTGCCGGAAATTCATTATTAAATTTCACATCTTCTGTCAGCTGATGAAACAAATAGTCTCCTTTTTTACTTCCATCCCAATTCGCCGCGATCACCCTTCTGTTCGTTGTTAGATAGATGCCTTCTACCTTTTGATATTGCACTTCCATCAGCATTGGAGTTGGGAATTTCGGTGAACGCTTAACAGTAAACAAGAATTGATCTATCAGCAAGGTATCCGGATTTACATATAAGATAAAATCGTCCTGAACCTCGCCTACTCCTTCGTCAAATGACATCTTCACCCTTTTGTAATTGATACCGTCCACTTTTTGATCTTCAATTAATTCATAGTGAATTCCTTCGTCCAGTAGCTTCGCAGACATGGCAAACCAGTAGAAATTTGCCCTTCTGACAAATGAAGCGGTCCCCACATTTATTCTGTCATACACTGGCTGATCGTTTAAGCTGATAAAAGTTGAATCACCATCATACTTTTGGATAACTTTTCCGCTTTTCCCCGGTATAATAAATACTTCGTGGGTTTCGTATTCTGCGTAGGACAACTCACCATCAAAAATGTATCTTTCGATCGAAATATCTTTTTGCTGTGTGGCCTCATTGATAAAAGTGTATCGATATTCCACATCGCTTAACGCTTTCAATTTGTCCATAGACCCAGCTTTTTCCACCACCTTCATGATTAGTTGCCTGGCCGGATTTTCGGTAGCCACATCTTTAGTATCAGTAAATGCGAAAGTTGTCATTAACAGTAAGATTTGTGAAAAAATGATTATAGTAATAAGCCTTAAAACAATTGATCTCATGTGTGATTAATTTTTGTTAATGTATTTGAATTGTGTGTTGGTTCATGTATTTCAAGCTACCCAACTAGAGAAAGCTGCCACCTTTCTTCTCATTTTTATCACGCTTTTTGCGTTTGATCGACTGGTACTTATTGCCACCAAAATTATAGGTAAACCCTGCTACAAATACCCTGGTATCTCTGTAAAAAGCACCTGTTTGAAGAATCGGCCTGGTAGCATCGAAAGCAAATCGTTGTGATTTTAAGATGTCATTGAAACTGATGCTGAAAGTGCCTTTTCCTCCCGCAATACTGTATCTGGCCCCTACATTTACAAAATAATAGGATTTGGTGAGGTACTGTAGGTTAGTATTGGCTCCTCTATACAAACTGATGAGCTGCAAGGTCAATTGATCTGCGACCTTAAAACTATGGTTCATTTTAAAATTATAGAGGCTGTTATTGACAGCTACTTCCTCTCCTAACTCTACTCCGCGAATTTCCCGCGAATACCAGTCGAAGCTGGCATTAAAACTCCACCAATTTGTGGGTTTGTAGCTACCGGAAGCCTCAAAACCATAGGCAGAATTGCTACTGTAATTATTATAAGAAAATAAGATTCTACCGGGATTTTCATCATCTAAAAAAGCAAACCGGGTAATCTCATCGTTGATCCTTCTATAAAAAACTCCACTGGTCAAACTTCCTTTCTTTCCATTTCTGGAATAGTTAAATTCTAAAGAATTAGTAAACTGAGGAATCAGTGAAGGATTCCCTACATTGGTAATTCTAAAAGAGCTCCATACCCTGATCGGATTTATCTGGTCGATACCAGGTCTATCTACCCGTCTGCTGTAACTCAGATTGTACGAATTTTTAGCACCATTCTTTTGTGGAGTATAAGTAATGAAGGCTGATGGATACACTGTAAAAATATGATCGGTTTCATTTTCATTGACATTTCCTTCCTGACTGAAATCTCCAACAATGCTGTAATCTTCCAACCTGGCACCCACCAGAAAAAACCAGTCCTTCATATTTCTGGACAAATTGCCATATACCGAATGAATATCTCTTCTAAAGTCAAATGCGCCATCGAGGAAATTTGTATTGGTTGTCTGATAACGGTTTTGAATGTCTTGTTGTCGCGTTTCAGCTCCAATTTCCAGTTTTACATCTTTGGCCAGAGGCTTGGTGTAGTCCAGGTTGATAGTAAGATTTGTTCGGTTATTATCGAGTTCATCTACATATTCAATGGCGGAAGTTTCGGTTTGAACATCAAAAACGGTTTCTTCGCTACCTTTCAGGCTATTGTGATCAATTTCCACTTCCAGCATTTCGCCGTCCGTTGCAAAATCATGTCTGAAATCCAGATTATAGGTGGTAGTGATGTTATTCCGCCCACTGATATAAGACTGCCCTATTTCATCCGATCGGTCGGCAAACTGAACTTCTGTAGTAGATATCACGCCCAGATCAAAAGCATTTCTGGATGAGTAAAAAGAGAGCGTGTTCTTTTTGTCAGGATAAAAATCTACGCCCACTTTATACAGGTGCGTTTCTCTGTCACCTTCAGATTTCCAGAATTCCTTGGACTGATCATCACTTCTGCTCACCTCCCCTCTTACAGGTGTCCTTCCGGCGTTAAAGCTGTAATCGCCATATAGGTTTACTTTGCCGTCCCGATAGTTCAGCCCCACAGCTCCATTGTATCGCTGTTTTATTCCTGAGGAAAGGCCTGCATTGAAGTTACCATTCAATCCACTTTGCGTATTTTTTTTCAGTACAATGTTCACAATTCCACTCATCCCTTCCGGGTTGAATTTGGCTGACGGGTTAGTGATCAACTCGATGCTTTTCACTGAAGACGAGGGTATTTGCTGCAAAAGCTGCGCAGCACTGACATTTGTTGGTTTGCCATCAACCAGAATTCTGACGTTTTCATTGCCTCTCATGGTCAGGTTACCATCCTGATCGATATCAACAGCAGGGATATTGATCATAATATCTGACGCAGAAGTACCAACTGTTGCCAGGTCTTTACCGATGTTGATCACTTTTCTGTCAGCCTTCTGCTCAATGCTGGATCGCTCTGCCGTCACGACTACTTCATCGAGTTCCTGTACTGCGGGACTCAGCATGATGGTACCTAAATTCAGTATTTTCCCAGTCGAATTTAAGGGTACTTCCGTTTTGTAACTGGCATATCCAATAAATTGCACTTCGAGAAATACCTTTTCATTGAAGGTTCCCTCTATGCTGAAACTGCCATCCTGATTCGCGACACTTCCTCCAATTATTTCACCTTTATCCGTTAATAAGGCGACAGAAGCAAATGAAACAGGTGCATTGGTACTTTGATCCAGAATCTTACCGATAATTTCAGTAACCTTACCTTCCGACTTTTGGGCAATAGAAGGAATAAAAACCAATAACAACGCTGGCACCAAAGCCCATTGCAAGTACTTCCTGATGATATAATTTCTCATTTTCCCGTTATTAAAAATATTTTGAGTTGATAAAAAAAGTAGCACCCAGCCAGTGATCACTTAAACTTTGATTACGAAACGAGGAATTGAAAAACACTGGTTGAATGCCACTATCATAAGTAAACTGATGGTTTTACTGACCGGAGTTAGTCTTTTCAGTCAATTGAATTTGTGCCTTAAAAGCCACTTCATTTCCAAGCGCTTTAGCAGCAGGTCCATAGCTGGTTCCTATGCCGTGTTGTTCTCTCAGCACAACTCCGGTTACTTCCAGCACTTTCACGGTTCTCTTAAACCTGGGGTGGAAAAAGTCTCCTTTGTCGGTAACTTGTAAATTGATACTTTTCGAAATACCGCCCATAAGAAAGGTACCCTCGACTTGATAGTTCTTATCGGTTGTCTTTTTTACAGCAGTACTGTTAAACTGTATTTCGGGATTTTCTTGCACATTGAAAAAATCTGTACCTCTCAGGTGCTCATCCCTGGTCTTTTGATTCGTATTAATAGAAGCCGCCTGGATGGTAAAAGTGAATTGAGCATCTGTAATATCATCGCCATTTAGTGACAAAGAGCCTTCGAATTGATCGAAAGAGCCTTTTACCGTGCCAATTCCAAAATAGGAAATTTCAAAGCCGATAGCTGAGTGGTTTGTGTCGATATTCCATTGAGACTGTTGAGAGAAAAGAACATTGAAGCTCAAAAAGCAACCTAAAAAAGCAATAAAAATTTTTGTCCCTTTATTCATCATATTTTTATTTTTTTTGATCCTGATTCAAATCTATTGCCCATGACAATACAATTTTTGGATCGTGGACGGAGGTAAAAGATGGCAGCCTATAAAGCAGATCACAGCAGACAATCTGTTAGTCGTCGTAAACCGTGCGTCTGTCATCGAAGGCTTTCGATTTATCCATGTTTATTGACGCAACCAATCTATCTGGCTATTTTTACGTTAGAGAATCACATTAAATGACTGTAATAAAAAAGTATTCCCATACGATTAACAACCCTGTGTTGAGCCAGCTATTATTCTGGTTATTGATATTTGTGTTCTCCGCAAATTCCTCCAGTCTGCATTTCGAAAATGTCTGGGAGCTCATGGAAACCTATGCTTTTAGAGTGTCATTTCAGATAGTGACATCTGTTATATGCATCTATTTATTGATTCCGAAATTGTTGAATAAAGGGCATAAAGTATCATTCGTCATTTCCATCATAGTCACGCTTGCAGCGCTGTTTTTACTTTGCAATGTGATCAGAATGAACTACTTGGAAATCAAATACCCGGAGACCTACACTTACTATGTCAAAAGATTCGACGACCCTACCTCCCTTTGGAGCCGGATCACCTACCTACCTGAATTGTTGAGCATCTCACTGTATTTTTCCTATCCTACATTCCTGTTGCTGGCAATCAGATTTTATAAGGATCAGCAAAGGCTCATCAAACTTAATGAGCAAAAGAAAACTACTGAACTGGCAATTTTAAAAAACCAGTTAAATCCGCATTTTCTCTTCAATACGTTGAATAATCTATATGCGCTGACCTATAAAAAATCCGATCAGGCAGTAAAAGTCATTGAAAAATTATCTGGTATCTTAGATTATACACTTTATGGCTGTACTGATAAATACGTGAGTATTTTTAAAGAGGTGAAGCTGATAGAAAACTACCTGGCTTTGGAAAAAATAAGGTATGGAAAACGTGTGAATGTCCAATTTATCAATGAAATAGAGAAAGAAATCAGAATAGCACCGTTGCTGTTACTCACTTACATCGAAAATGCTTTCAAACACGGCGTAAGCCAGGAATTGAACTCCGCAAAAATCACCATTCATTTGAGAGCAGTGGAAAATCAGATTTCTTTTATAGTCAGAAATACAAAATCAAATTACGACAAAGAACAGGTTGAAACTAAAAATCCACCGATAGGATTGAAAAATGTTAATCAGCAGCTCGAACTTTTATATCCCGGCAAACATTCTGTAGCCATCACCAATGATCCGCAATTTTACGAGGTACACTTAACTTTGCAGGTACAATGAAATACAACTGCATAATTGTTGATGACGAGGATTTGGCCCGAGAGCTACTTGAGGCCTATTTATCACAGCTGAAGGATTTTCACCTGGTAGCGTCCTGTGCGAGTGCATTGGAAGCAAGTGATGTTTTAACTGCACATCAAATTGATCTGATCTTCTTAGACATTGAAATGCCTGTATTAAAAGGAACTGATTTTTTCAAAAACTTGGTTCATCAACCCAAAGTAATCTTTACCACAGCCTACCGGGATTATGCCGTAGATGGTTTCGACCTCAACGCGGTAGATTACCTGCTCAAACCAATCGTTTTTGAGCGATTCTTCAAAGCGACCCAGAAATTTAAGTCTCATTTTCCGGCTCAGAATACAGAAGTAAAAAAGCCTGTTACAGATGATACTGATAGAAAAGATTATGTTTTTGTCGGTAAAAATATGAAGCAGGTAAAAGTCCATCTGGATGATGTCTGCTACATCGAAAGCCTAAAAGACTATGTCAAAATTCATTTAAAGAATGATTCATTAACCGTGAAGTATGGCATCAGCGCATT
>JBCBHL010000294.1:0-9370 GCA_038525605.1 Bacteroidota bacterium | reverse complement strand
AGTAGTGGTAGCCACACAAAATCCTGTTAAGATCACGGCTGTGAAAAATGCATTTAACCGTATGTTTCCAGATTTAACTTTTGAATTTACAGGAAAGTCATCACCCTCGGGAGTCGATGATCAGCCAATGAGCGACAGCGAAACGTTATTAGGAGCCCAAAACAGGGCAAATTACTGCAAGGTAAATTTTCCGGAATATGATTATTGGGTTGGCGTTGAAGGCGGTATTGATACCGTAGACGATGAAATGAGTGCGTTTGCCTGGATTGTTATTTTATCGCAAGATCAGAGTAGCAAAGCTAAAAGTGGTACATTTTTCCTTCCCGAAAAGGTAAGAAAACTTGTGCTATCAGGCATGGAACTTGGTGAAGCTGATGATGTGGTTTTTGGACAGAGTAATTCAAAGCAAAAAGGCGGTGCAGTAGGCCTGCTTACAGGAAATATAATTGACAGAAAAGGATTGTACGAGGAGGCTGTGATACTTGCTTTGATTCCATTTAAAAACAAAGCGCTTTACAACGACTAAGTTATTTTTTGTTTCTCAAAGTAAAAGCTGCAATCAGTCCGGCAACCGCTCCCATTAGATGTCCCTCAAAACTGACTTTACTGTCGATGGGAAGTAGACCGTAAACCATACCACCATAAAAAATGATGATAACGATGGAGATGATTATTGACTTAAAGTCTTTCCGGAAAAACCCAAAAAATATCAAAAAAGACGCAATACCGTAAATAAGCCCACTTGCACCAATATGATAATAATCCCTGCCTACGATCCATATTAGTATCCCGGTGAGGAAATAACATTGCAGAAATACTTTCGGGGCTATTTTATCATAGAACAAGTACAAAGTACTTCCTAAGACGATGAGCGGAATTGTGTTTGATGCAATGTGGCCAAAATCCCCATGAATTAGTGGCATGGTAAAGATGCCTATCAGGCCGTTGAGTGTTCTGGGTCTTACACCCAGAAATGCCAACTCGAATGATGTATAGTATTCGAAAACAAAAACGGCCCACATTATGAAAGTGAGCCGCAGTGGAGGTACAATACTTTTATTTAAAAGACTCAAATTATCTTTTAGAATTTAGATGGGTCATTGATCATATTCAACTCCATCAGTTTAGCTTCTTCGTAACTTACTGACAAATATCCTAATACTCCTCCTGAGGCCTCAGCGATTTTCTTGGCCAAATCTTTCAGGCTTGCGTAAAATTTAATAGCAAAGTTTTTCTCAACCTTTGGCAGAATTCTATTCAACCTTTTAAGCTCAACGATAATCATCGGATTACGCTCTTCCGGCTTCATTGGAAAATCTTTCACCATTTCATTGAAACGGCTTTCGAAAGTATCTCCAACCAATTTATAGTAATCTACAAGTTGCTCTCTTGCTCTACTTTGCTTACCTCTTGCTATAGCAATAGCTTCTTTGGTTTCAGCTTTGTCAATATTTCCGTCTGCTCCAGCAATCAAAATTGATACTAGAACTGGCGCTTTAAGTAAAATCTCTACTTCTTCTTCCCTTAGATTTTCGAACTCTTTAATCATCAGTAGACCGGTTAATCATGAATACTAAAAATGTATGCCGTGAAATTAGTAAAAAAAATCTTTATATGAACACATTTTATTTTAATCCTCTTTGAAGGAAAAGCTCATCATAACAGGAAGATGATCCGAAACCTGCCCTGCAGTGCTTAATACCGAAGCATTTATAAGATTAATCCTATCTTCACTATAAAAAATATAATCAATTTTTCGACTGGGTTTTTCAGAACTGTAGGTATAAAAAGCATTTTTATTTGCCTGATATACCTGATCAGAAACCGCTCTTCTAATTGAATTTCCCTTGAGGATATGCCTGATAGTTTCTTCATCTGTATTATCTGCATTGACATTGAAATCTCCCAATAAAATAACCGGGTATTCATCAGCTAACTCATTATATTTTGACAATACCTGCAATGCTTGTTTTTGGCGCGTATTTTCATTGAATGCCTCCAGGTGTACATTCATTATATACAGTAGCCTGTTATTGATCTGAATGCTGCTAATTTGTAGTAATCGATCAAGGTAAAAAGAATTGTAATAGAAGGCCACATCATCCCGTTTGCTAAGTACTACAGCCTCGTTGCTCTTCACTGGAAACTTAGAGGCAATAGATTGTCCGGATAATATCTCTCCGAAATGCCTTGATATCGGCCAGTAAGGAAACGGCACATATTTTTTGTCCCAGTTTACTGCATTGGCAATATTATTTAATGAGGTCTTTAGTCTGACAGAATCAATCTGATTTGCATAAAATGACCTGGCAGAATGATAATCAATTTCCTGAAATGCTATGATATCGGCGTTAGATTCATTGATAAATTCTATCAGACCGGTTTGGTTTTCCTGAAAAAAATCCAAGCCTGTCTTTACAGGTTTATTGTTACTCATTCCTGAAAGATATCCTACATTGTAGGTCATTATAGAAAAGGTATCAGTAGAAGCTTTATAGGCATATTCCCTTCCGGTCGTTATGTAATCAGAATCTTGAAGATTACCAGAGGAGCCATAGAAATAAAAAGCAATGATAAAAACTAAAAATATGCTTAATAAACTGATAAAAATTTTAAAGATTGATTTTATCATATAACTTAGGTACGTAAAATTGCATTTAGTGAAATTATAGAAAAAATTTAAAATGAGTCGAATAACTGATTTGTCGTATTTGGAAATGGTAAGTGATGGTGACAAAGAATTCATTGAGCAGGTTGTAGAATCGTTCATAGAAAACAACGCACAAATCATTATCTCTTTGAAGGAAGAACAAGAGGCGAAGAACTGGGTGAAAATGGGGCAGTTAATTCATAAAATCAAACCTTCATTAGAGATGGTAGGACTTATTCCACTCAAGGAAAAAATTGTTCAGGCTGAAACAAACCTAAAAAATGAAGCCAATATCGAAGAAACTATACCTTTGGTAGATGAAATAATCGCTAATTGCCAACAAGCTATCGAGGAACTTAAACAAGATATCAGCTAATCTTACTTGATTTCAATAGTCTCTTTATCTCCAAGAAATTTTGGTTTTGCGTTCAGCAGATAAATATCAATGATAGCCTTAATTCTTGCCATATATTCTCTGTATATAACCTTTTTAGTATTCGCATCACCTGGAGTATCTGCCACATAGCAATTGGCTTTTAGTCCATGCGCATTGGCAATGTAAGCAGCCCTGTAAGCATGAAACTGCTGCGTAATGATTGTTACACTGGTCTGACCGAAAATCTTTTTACACCTAACAACTGAATCCAGTGTTCTTAATCCGGCATAATCCAATGTAATCGCATTTTTTGGAATACCCATCTCACGCAGGACATTGTACATATCCCTGGGCTCGTTGTAATAAACGGTGCGATTGTCACCACTTAGTAAGATGTGCTTGATTTTACCCTTTTTATACAATTCTACAGCAGCGAATATTCTGTTGTAAAAAAACATATTTCTATTACCGTTTTGAAGGTACCTGCTGGTACCAAGTACAAGTCCAATGTTTTTTGGTGGGATTTCATCGAGAGAGTGATATACTTGTTGACTGGATGATTTAACAACCAGTAGGTTGCCTGACAATATCACTAGGAGAAGTGTAAATGATGATATAATCAGTATTAACAGTATTTTTTTCACTCCATTTTATTTTGCTTTACATAATGGTTTACCAGACTGACGGCGTGAGTTGGAATATTTTTGTACCATTCGTATCTAAGTTCCTCTTTTTCTTCCTCGCTAAGCTGCCATGCTAATTCTTTCTTACGGATTTCTGCCAATAAATGATTCAAACATATGGCAGCACTTACGGAAACATTGAAACTTTCAGTAAATCCGCTCATTGGTATGGTAACAAGTTTGTCAGCGTTTTCCCTAACGTAATCACTGATTCCAGTGTGTTCGGTTCCCATCACCAGGGCAGTTTTACCTGTTACTTCTAATTCCGGTAGTGGTATACTATTTTCGGTTACATCGGCGGCAACAATTTCATATCCCTGCTCCTTCAGGGAATTGAAACATATTTCAGAGCTATTCTGCTTTTCGTGCGCATAATGATGAACACTCATCCACTTCAATGCGCCTCTCAAAACCCAGGGGTTTGGTTTATACTGATTCGATTTTTCGATGATGTGAATGTCCTGTACTCCAAGACACTCAGCGGTTCTGATCACGGCACTGGCATTGTGCGGCTTAAAAATATCTTCCATCACCAGCGTTATAAACCTGGTTCGCTGGTTTAGAACCTTTTCTATCAGCTGTTGCTTATGAGTTGTGACATATCCTTTTAAGAATTTGACAACCTCCTTTTTTCCTGCTGCATCAAAATGATCACTGATCAGGTTCCTTTCCTCCATCGAATAAGCCTAATTGTTCCTTATCTTCATTATCGACCTCATCTTTCACAGCCTGCTTCAGTGCTTCGATCGGATCCGGATTTGCCGTTTCAGTTTCTTCCTGCTCAATTTGATTGACGGTAACAATCGACTGCACCGGAAATTTATTACCTACTGCCTTCCAGCCTTTTACATCAATCAGATCGTCCAGCAAATATTCCTTTTTAATTCTCTTCCCTTTTTCACGATAGGTCACTTCCGTTTTAATACCTGATCCTATTCCCGCAAACAACAGTTTACTACTTTTTGCCTCTGATATAAATTTAAATTTCTTATTGGAAGAGCTTGTTTCTATTTTAAATCGCTTGATATTGGCCTGTTTGCCATCACCATCATAATACACAGTAGTATAGACATTGTCGTCAGAGTCATGCTTAAATAGCACATATATGCTATTGTATTCATAACGATTGGTCAATTCAAAGGAAGTCAGTTCGTAATTTCCATCATTATAAAATACAATTACAGAATCTTCTGCTTTGAAATTCCCCAGGAAGATTCCCCGATCATCTCGGTTTAATCTACCGATGTTTTCATCATACCAAATATCAACTCCACCGAGTGTAGATACACCAGCACTCTTCTGCACAACTTTCCTGACAGGATACCTGGTCAGTATATTTCCTCCGGCACCTCTGCCTTTGATATCGATATCCGCGAAATCAAAATCAAAAGTCTTTTTTCTTGCAGTGGAGGCAGCTGTCAATGAAACAGTGATTACTTCCGCTTCACCATTTTCATTGGCTGTAAAGTGCAACACTTTCGATTTCTTATCCCCTTTGGTCAGGTCATATTCCTTATCTCTGGTGACTGAAAGCACATTGAAACGTTTCACCATGGTTCGACCGGTTTTTCCATCAAGGTAGGCCAAATTGTAAACCATTCTTTCATCGTTCTTCTTCCAAACTCCAGCGTGAATAATATCTTTTCCAACAAAGACTTTGTCCTGAATTCTGGATACTACGCACTTTCCATCCTTCCTAAAAACAATGATGTCGTCGATATCCGAACAGTCAGATACAAATTCATCCTTTTTCAGGCCATAGCCAATGAAACCTTCTTTCTTGTTTACGTAAAGTTTAGCGTTATTGGCAGCCACTACCGAAGCTTTGATAGACTCAAAATTGCTCAGTTCAGTCTTTCTCTCTCTTCCTTTGCTATACTTTTCCAGTAACCTTTCATAATACTTGATACTATAATCGATGATATTGGCTAGGTTGTACTCTGTTTCTTTGAGTTCCTCTTCAAGCTTTTTCATCAATTCATCAGCCTTAAAGGAGTCGAATCTTGAAATTCTTTTAATCTTAATCTCCGTTAATCTGATGATATCATCTCTGGTAATTTCTCGATAAAACTGGGGTTTAAAAGGCTCTAAACCATTATCGATTGTTTCCAGTACCGCTTCCCAGGTTTCACATTCTTCAATGTCACGGTATATTCTGTTTTCTATGAAAATCTTTTCCAGTGAAGAAAACAAAATCTTTTCCAGCAGTTCATTTCTCTTGATTTCAAGCTCTCTGGTAAGCAAATCTACTGTTTGATCAGTATTGCTTTTGAGAATTTCTGTAACGTTGGTGAACTTGGGCTTGTCATCAACGATGATACAGGCATTCGGAGAAATAGAAACTTCGCAGTCCGTAAATGCATAAAGCGCATCGATGGTGATATCCGGTGATTGCCCTGTAGCCAGCGAAACCAAAATTTCAATATCTTTTGCGGTATTGTCTACTACTTTTTTGATTTTGATTTTTCCTTTGTCATTGGCTTTGATGATCGAATCGATCAATCCTGTCGTCGTAGTAGCATAAGGGATTTCCCTGATGGCAAGCGTTTTATTATCGACCTCTTCAATTTTTGCCCTTACCCGAACCTTTCCTCCTCTGTGTCCGTCGTTGTAATCAGAAATATCAATCTTTCCACCCGTGGCAAAATCAGGATAGATGGTGAACTTTTTCCCTTGAAGATACTTAATGGAAGCCTGAATCAGCTCAATAAAATTATGCGGAAGCATTTTAGTACTCAGTCCAACCGCGATTCCTTCCACACCATGTGCCAGCAAAAGTGGAAACTTTACCGGAAAAGTGATCGGTTCTTTTTTTCTACCATCGTATGACAGTTGCCAGTCTGTGGTCTGCGGATTGTAAAGTACTTCGAGTGCGAACTTGGAAAGCCTGGCTTCAATGTACCTTGGAGCTGCTGCTCCGTCTCCAGTACGAACATCGCCCCAGTTACCCTGCATATCGATCAGTAAGTCTTTCTGACCAATATTGACAATCGCATCAGAGATGGACGCATCTCCATGAGGATGATATTGCATGGTACTACCGATGATGTTTGCTACTTTGTTGTATCGGCCATCATCCATTTCTTTCATGGCATGAAGAATTCTTCTTTGTACAGGCTTGAGCCCATCCTGTATAGCTGGAACTGCTCTTTCCAGAATTACGTATGAGGCATAGTCCAAAAACCAGTTTTCATACATACCTGATACAGGTAACACATCCTGAATTTTATCTTCTTGTTCGTTGTTGTTCAATTCATCCATAGGAAATACTCCTAATAATTATTATATATTCATAGAAGGTAATGCAGGATCCTGTTCGGAAAGCCTGGCATTCCAATATTTTTCTTTTTCTACTTCGATCATTTTTCGCAGTTTCCTTAACTCATCATCTACTCTGCTGTACGTAAAAGGATACCAGATTGAAGGTTTACAGAAAACTGTATCTCCAAATTGATCGACATCATGTAACTCGAATTTGTAAATCCCATCGAGCGAAATCAGCTCTACATTTTTGATTCTGTAAAGGGGGATTTCTATTTCAAATTCTTTTTGTTTGACGAACAAACTATGATCATCATAACTGATCTCTTTCAGTAACTTCAAACCATTCCAGATTCTGTACAGAAAATACAAATAAGGAGTAAGCATAAGTAACCCAATAACCGAACCTTGTTCCAGTCTAAAGTATACCATCGCAAGAATCAAAGCTGTCAACAGCAAAGTGATAGCACCTTTATAAAGCTTGATCGTTTTGGTAGTTAAAGATCTGGTTCGGGTACTCATTATTGCTTTAGAATTCTTTTTAAATCCTTCTCTGAAACATTTAATATCCCTGGTTTTATCAGTCTGGGGGTTAACTTTTTCCAATCATTATTTTCACTGAAGATGCTTTTAAACATTGGCAAAGCTTTATCCAGGTTCCCCTGGTTGGCCAGATTTACTGCGTGCCAATACTGCATTTCCAGATTGTCCGGAAACATTTTTTCCGCAGATGAATAGGCCTTTGTAGCTGCATTGTAATCCCCTGCTTCTATTGCCAGGTCACCAGCATTCATGAAATCATAAGCTGTCTTCACTTCCAGAAGTCTTCTGAGTTCCTTTAAAGGATTGGGCGAATCATCGACTCGCAAATCCACCAACCTATCCACCCATACCTTACCAGTTGGTTTTCCTGACACTACCAACAAAGCTGCAGACTGTTTACCACGAATATCTCCTCCTTCAGCCTGCGCAGCTTCAAGTGCAGCCAGCATCCTCTCCGCAAGAGTACCAGCAGTACTTTCAAATGCTTTGGCCATCGCCGGCCAGACAGTATTTTCTTTCATCATATTGGCCTGTACAGCATAGTACTTCCCCGTGATATGCCCGGCTTCTACGATATTCTTTGCGCCGGTATATGATTTTGCTTTTCCATTGGCATCAATGACACCGAGCTGCCTGTAATCTCTGCCTTCATCACTTTCTATTAAAGCATTGAGTGTTAGCTCCGCATCCAAACCTGTTTTCATCAAAGCAAGTCCTTGAGGTCCAAATGCCGGATTTGAAAATGATTGAGTTGCAACAGCACCAACACCTGCCTCTGCCCAGGCAACTACTGTACCTACAGAAAACCAGTGCGACTGAACCGCAACGCCAATATCTCCCGTAGCGGAATCGTACGCAACAATTGAATAAGTATGTGCAAAAGGAGCCTCTTTTTTATAGTTCTGCCCATAGCAGAATTGAATGCATCCAATAAACACCAATAATGACAATACTCTTTTCATGTGACAGAAATTTAGAATAGCTTGTTAATCAGGCTAAAGCCGTTTCTTCCAGATCTTTTTCCACCCTAAGCTTTTCAATGATGAATTGCTGCCTGTTTGGTGTGTTTTTACCCATGTAAAACTTGAGCAGCTCTGCTATTTTTGTATCTTTATTCAAAATCACCGGCTCCAGTTTAATGTCTTCTCCTATAAAGTTTCCAAACTCATCCGGAGAAATTTCTCCTAAACCTTTGAATCGGGTGATTTCAGGCTTTCCGCCAAGTTTTTCTATAGCTGTTTGCTTCTCTTTTTCATCGTAACAATAAAAGGTCTCCTTCTTGTTCCTAACCCGGAATAAAGGCGTTTCTAAAATAAACAGGTGACCGTTTCTTACGACATCAGGAAAAAATTGCAAAAAGTAAGTTAACAACAACAAACGAATGTGCATTCCGTCTACATCAGCATCAGTGGCTACAACAATTTTCCTGTAGCGCAGGCCATCTAGCCCATCTTCAATATTCAAAGCATGTTGTAGCAGGTTGAACTCCTCGTTTTCATAGACCACTTTTTTAGTGTGTCCATAGCAATTGAATGGTTTTCCTCTTAAGCTGAAAACCGCCTGCGTTTGTACATCTCTGGACTTTGTAATGGAACCGGAAGCACTATCTCCCTCGGTAATAAAGAGCATTGTTTCATTTTTCTTATCTTCATCTCCCTTTTTATCATCGAAATGAATTCTGCAATCTCTCAGTTTCTTATTATGAAGATTAGCTTTTTTAGCCCTTTCATTAGCCAGTTTCTTTATTCCGGCGATATCTTTTCTTTCCCTTTCAGACTGGAGGAACCTGTTTTTGAATCACAGACGAAGACGAAACTTGGTTCCCAAAATGTTGGGCCTGAAGGACCTACAATGAGA
>JBCBHL010000293.1:0-9472 GCA_038525605.1 Bacteroidota bacterium | reverse complement strand
TTTGTTTTTGATCTGCTCTGCCAGTAGTGCGATCCCTTCCTGAAAACTAACAGGATCATATCCTAACACATCAGTGGCTTTATCAAGGATAAACCCAGTTTTCGGAGGCCTTTTTGCGGGCTGACTAAACACAGAACCATCCACTTCTGTAATCAACGTTTTGTCGAGAGCAAAATAATCGGCAGTCATAATCGCCATTTGGTAGGGATTTAAAAGATCTTTACCGGAAATATTAAATATTCCTTCAGCCTGCTTGCTGGCAATTAAAAAACAGCCCTTTGCCAAATCTTCTGCCAGGGTGGGGGTTCTCCACTGGTCATTAACGACTTTTATACTTTTCTGATTCTCTAATGAGTTTTTTACCCACAGGATGATGTTAGACCTGCTCATGTCATGTGCAATACCATAGACCAGGACAGTTCTTGCAATTGACCATTTGATGTTACTTTTCAGAATCAGCTGTTCTGCTGCCAGCTTGCTTTCCCCATAATAACTGACAGGAAATGCCTCATCTTCTTCCTTGTAAGGGCCGTTTTCTCCGTCAAAGATAAAATCAGTAGACAGGTGTAATAAAAACACCTGATGTATTTCACAAGCTTTTACAAGGTGTTCCACTGCTGTTACATTCAACCTCCAGCAACCTTCCCTTTCATCCTCACACTGATCCACATTGGTCATAGCTGCCGTATTGATTATACAATCGGGCTGATATTTCCCAACTACAGACATCACTTCCGACTCATCCTCTATGTTGAGTGAGGCGTACTGATATGCTGCAGCCCCTTTAGGATACCGATCAGCACCTCTGGAAGTTGCTATTACGTCCACCTCCTGCATTGGAGCCATTAAATCTATTAGTTTTTGCCCTAGCAGCCCATTAGAACCTGTGATCAGTATTTTCATTCCGCTCCTGCGCTTTCCTCCTTAGATTCAGGGAAAGTGATACCATATTCTTCTGTAATATCCGACTTATTCATCGGTTCTAATTCAATACGCATACCCAGGTTTTTCAATGGTCTTTCATTTCTGGTTTTTACAGCAGCAATTTTGTCTACCACTTCCATCCCTTCTACTACCCGGCCAAAAACGGTATGTTCTCCATCCAGGTGATAAGCACCTCCTACGGTTGTGTAAGCTACCAGCTGTTCAGGTGTCAGTGGCCCATCAACATCTGCTCCAAGACTCTCTTCCACCAGGTGTCTGTTGCGATAATAGCACTGACTTACTTCCTTATTACCTCCTCCGTTTTCGGTGATGTTTCTTACGCTATCCAGCAAAAAAGCATAATTCTTGTCCTGTAACAGCATTTTCATACCATCGATTAGGTTTTTCCAATTGGCACCTATCATATATTCCTCGAAGACTGTGCCGTCAACGATGTAAAACTGACATCCGCTGGAAGCTTTTTCCGGATTGACATCATCACCAAGTTTAGCTGCAGCTACCGCACCGCGAGTATGTAAAAACTTTCCTGTGACATTTCCCTGAATCTCCGCAGGTATGGTATAATCAACTGCGTTTTCAGAACCTTTCTTTGCATTGACATCTCCACCCTGGATCATAAATCCATCAATGACCCTGTGAAACAAAGTGCTATCGTATTTACCTTCCCGGGCCAATTTCAAAAAATTAGCCTTATGCAGCGGGGTTTCATCAAACAATACCAGCTTAATATCACCCATATTGGTTTTGATGACTACCAACTGGTCATCCTTGTCACCACCACAGGCAAAAGCGACACTAATGATCAATAAAAATGTAAGTAACTTTTTCATTTATGCTGTTCTTATATGCTATTAAGACCTTTATGATCCTATTTGATTTTTGATTGTCTGAAGGATTTTATCTCCCCCCGAATTTAATACTTTCTCTCCTAAGTTCATTCCGATTGCCTCGGCATCTTCCGGAGATCCCTTCTCCGTATGGATGATACGCTCTTTACCGTCAAGGCTCACGATTCCTCCCGTAATAGAAAGTTCTCCATTGTCCGAAAGAGTCGCAAGTGCAAACACCGGGATGCTACAACCGCCCTGTAATTTCCTCAAATAGCCCCTTTCTGCCAAGAGACAGGTTTCTGTAGGTGGGTGATTCAGTAAAGATTTGAGCCGTTCTGCCTTTTCTGACGACAGGTTTTCATGAATTTCTATGGCCACACTACCTTGTCCTACAGCGGGGATAAACTCGTCCAGAGAAAGTGTTTCCCTGATCATGTCCTGATAGTTCATTCTTTTTACACCTGCGTAGGCGAGCATCAAGGCATCATAATTTCCTTCTTCCAGCTTCCTGATCCGGGTCTGTAGATTTCCACGCACCTCTTTGGTCACTACATTCGGATAGAAGTGTCGGAAAGTAGCCACACGGCGGGTAGAAGAGGTACCTATGACGATTTCTTTCGAGGCATCTGATAAATCTATTGCTTTAGAACCGATCAACACATCATTAACCTTTTCCCTCTCAGTAAAAGCAATGATACTAAAACCTTCGTCCAGTTCAGATTGCAAATCTTTGGCGCTGTGGACTGCAATGTCAATGCTACCATTAGCCAGCTGTTGCTCTATTTCTTCCGTAAATACTCCTTTGCTACCAATTTTTGAAATGGAAACGTCCAGAATCTTGTCCCCTTTGGTTTCTATCTTCACTATTTCTGTAGCCAGGCCTCCGGCTTTGAGCAAATCAGCAATGTATTCTGCCTGCCACAATGCCAGCTTACTACCCCTTGTTCCTATTTTAATCGTTTCCACTCTTAAAGATCTTATTGCTCTTTGATTATTTTCTCCTCAACACCGATGATATCTGCATTGACGTATCCAAAAATATAATTTTAGGATTACCATTTCTTTCCAGATGCAAATGCATGGTATTTAAAATTCCGCTGAGCTGTTCTATTTTCTCCGATGAAACACTCCCCGAAAATTTTTGTATAAACTGACTTTCCTCTTCACTGCCTGCCAGTGGAGTTGAATCCGCCAGCTGACACATCAGACTTTCTCTCAACATATTCAGGCCATAAAGTATCAAAGTCTTTTGTGTAGACTT
The DNA here is from genome assembly GCA_038525605.1 of Bacteroidota bacterium. Lineage (GTDB taxonomy): Bacteria > Bacteroidota > Bacteroidia > Cytophagales > Cyclobacteriaceae > JANSWY01. The sequence goes on along the minus strand of JBCBHL010000293.1, from coordinate 6,436 downwards.
GTTAAGATCATTGAACTGACCTGTTCTTTTATGAATGTTCAAAATATCGAGTGTCCAGCATTCCCTCATCCAATCTCTGAACAGCTGATGACTGTCATCCTCTACCTGTGAGGCTATTTTCAAGGCGGCACTCATGCTACCTTGAGAAACCCTAGCCGCCTGGATCGCCTGGGGTTCTGCAATTTCTTTCTGATCTGTCAAAAAACTGATGATCTCTTCTTCGGCAAAACCTGATACCTTAAACAGTTGCGTACGGGAAATAATGGTCGTCAGCAGCTTTTCATAGTCATTACTTACCAGTAAAAATATCGTTTGGGTAGGAGGTTCCTCAAGCACCTTCAAAATAGTATTGGCAGACGAAGCATTCATGGTTTCCGGCATCCAGATCAGCATCACCTTATATTTCGCCTCAAAGGCTTTCATCGATACAGTTTTGATGATGTGTTTGCTGTCATCTTTGGAAATACTGAGTTGTTTGCTGCCCAGCCTTGATTCTTCAGCCCAGCTTTGCAACTCCCCATAAGGTTGCTCCAATAGGAAATTACGCCAGACAGCCAACAATTCACCACTGACATTGCTATTGTCAGCTTCTTTTTGTTTGCCTGCCTTTGGAAAAATAAAATGAACATCCGGATGAATGTGTTTATCCATTTTAAGGCAGGAAGCACACTTCCCACAGGAATCGGTATCGGAAGGATTCTCGCAATTTAAATACGTGGCATAAGCCAGTGCCAATGGTAAGTTTCCACTACCTGAAATGCCATAAAACAACTGGGCATGCGCCACATGATTATTCTTTACAGCATTGATCAATACTGATTTCTCCTCATTTAATCCCGGGATATCAGCAAACCTCATTTTTCCTCCTCCCAGGTTCTGTAGCTAGCGGATTTTTCCATTATTTCCGAAAGTATTGCTTTGTCGCCTAAAGATAAATCAATCTTTCTTCTCTTCATGACCGCTTCACACATTTCGAAAGATTTCTCTTTTCTGAAAGTAACAAACCCACTACTACCACCCCAGGCAAATGACGGAATGAATTTAGGCGGAAAATCGGCTCCAAATACATTTGCCGAAACGCCCACAACCGTTCCGGTATTGAACATGGTATTAATTCCTGCTTTAGAGTGATCACCCATCAGCAATCCGCAGAATTGCAAGCCGGTGTTTTCCAATTTGCTGGTCTCATAATCCCATACTTTCACAGTAGAGTAGTTATTTTTGAGATTGGAACTGTTGGTATCGGCACCCAGGTTACACCATTCGCCGATGACCGAATTGCCGAGGAAACCGTCGTGTCCTTTGTTACTGTAACCAAAAAACACGCTATTTGATACTTCTCCCCCAACTTTACAATGAGGTCCAATGGTATTATCACCTTTCATTTTTGCTCCCATATTTACATGTGAGGCTTCACCAAGAGCAAATGGCCCTTTGATGATGCTGCCTTCATGAACCTGACTATTTTTTCCCAGGTATACCGGACCATCAGTAGCATTGATTATAGCAGCTCTTACCGTCGCGCCTTCTTCCAAAAATACATTGGAAGGATTGTATATCGTAGTGTGTGGGTCATCTAACGGGGCACTTTTCCTTCCGGCTGTGATTAAGCTAAAATCTGATTTAATCTGTTCGCCATTTGATTGAAAAATGTGCCAGGGTCTTTCAATTACTGTCGCAGATTCATCGAATTGCTTTTTGATAAAACCCGATAAGTTCTGGAAATCAGTAGACTCAGATAGCTTGCAGGCGATCAACGTTTCGCTACTGAAGAGCGCTTCGCCATCATTAAGTGCTTTGATTGCCTTCACGAGGCTGGCATTGGGACAAAAGATACTGTTGATCAGTAAATCGCCAACCTGAAGCTCCGGCTGTGGATACTTCGACTCAAGGTATGGGTCTGTAAGCACCTGGCAGTCCTCATCCAGCACTTTTTCCCACTTTTCCCTGATCGTTAAAATGCCTACGCGGATTTCACAAACAGGTCTTGTATAGGTAAATGGTAATAACTTAACCCTGTTTTCCGGTAAGTCAAAAAGCGTAGTACTCATGGCACAAAAATAAAAAAGTCCTCAAGATTACTCTTGAAGACTTCAATTTCTTTTAGATAAAGACTGGAATTATTTTTTCTTGTATCTTCTGTTGAATTTCTCAACTCTACCAGCAGTATCCACGAATAGTTTCTTACCAGTGTAGAACGGGTGCGACGCAGAACTAACTTCCACTTTAATCAATGGGTATTCATTTCCGTCTTCCCACTTGATAGTATCGCTTGACGTCATAGTAGATTTTGTGATGAATTTAAAATCACTTGAAGTATCAAAAAATACTACGTCTCTATATTCTGGATGTATATCTTTTTTCATCTTAATGTCTATTTAGAAATAATAAAGCTTTTCCAAAAAGGATTGCAAAGATATGTAAACCTATTCTAATTGCCAAAGGCTTATCTAATATTAATAAAAAAGATCCTGTAGATTCTATCAAGGTCTATAACAAGTGTTATCACGAAAGATTAATGATGTAGATTTTTGATTTAAAGAATTAGTGAGTCTTTTTAGTAAATTCGACCGTCAAAACTTCGAAAACCAACCAATACAAAACCAAACGTAATACTATTTAAGTGGAGATTTTGACCATGATCAAAAAGTCTCGTATGCCAGCAAAATGCCTGGCATGAAAGGATGTAAAATCCCTGTACAACCGGAAATAAAGATCGTCCACCGAAAATCTGGCACGTTAATCCCTAATTACTTGAAATTTTTCAGCGGTTTTATGCTATTTTGTATCTTAACATTATTTCACATGAAGTATATCCTTTTAGGAATATTACAGATAATTGTCGTTTTCAGCTACGGGCAAAGCCCCTTAACAGCTTCCAGAGGCGATTTTAGTACACATTTAGCTGATCGGCTTTATCACCTTTCCGATGATTCCTCTTCAAACCTTTTCAGTAACTGGAAACCTTTCGAGCGAAAAGAAATTGCTGAACTCGCTCTTAAAACAAGGAGTAGCGATCCCTATTACAGCTATTTATTACAGGACAATTGGGAATATGCGAAAGAATTTGACAACTCTTCCAACAAAACCTTGCTGAAAAAGCTATATCGGTCGAGAAGGGATATGTTTCACTACCAGGGCGAGGGAATCGGAATTTATGTTAATCCTTTGCTTCACTATCAGCTGGGAAATGATTCTCAAACTGGTTCTCTGCTCTACATCAACAGCAGGGGACTGATGATTGAAGGAACGATTGACGACAAAGTATCTTTTCAAACGACTCTGACGGAAAATCAGCTCAGGCATCCATCATATGTAAGAGATTTTCAACAGGAATTTGGTGTTATTCCGGGAATAGGATTTTGGAAACTACTGGGTGAAGATGCTTATGATTATTTGTTTGCCAGTGGTCATGTGGCCGTTCAGGCGACCAAACACATCAATATTCAGTTGGGTAACGATCGCTTTTTTATAGGCAATGGATACAGGTCTTTGTTTTTATCTGATTTTGCCAACAATTATCCTTATGTAAAGATCAAGACGAAAGTCTGGAAATTCCAATATACCAACTTATATGCCCAGCTGACTGCTGACGTTAATTCCTTTGACGGAGGCACATTTGGTGTCGGAGAGTTTCCTAAGAAATTTATGACCATGCATCATTTGAGCCTCGATGTATCTAAAAAAGTCAATATCGGGTTGTTTGAATCCATTATTTTCAGCCGACAGGATAGCATCGGCAATAATCAGTTTGAGTTTGCCTATCTCAATCCGGTCATATTTTATCGTGCTGTTGAGCAGCATACCGGAAGCCCCGACAATGCCTTGCTGGGAGCGGAATTTAACTGGAAGGTATTTAAAGGTGGCGCGATCTATGGTCAGTTTGTAATCGATGAATTTATTTTTAGTGATGTTTTTGGAGATAGAGGCCAGTGGTCCAATAAATATGCTTATCAGATTGGAGGGAAATACTTCAATGCGTTTGGCATAGATCGACTTGATTTACAGATTGAACATAATTTTGGCCGGCCATATGTTTACACGCATACCACTCAAACCACCAGCTATTCACATTATGAACAGGCGCTGGCGCATCCTTTGGGAGCTAATTTTCGTGAGTTTATCGGGATAGCCAGATATAGGCCACACCCAAAACTCTATTTCTATGGAAAGCTGGTAGCTGCCGAATATGGAGAGGAAAGCGAGGGCACTAATATTGGCAAAAATATTTTATTGCCTAATTCGTCGAGAGATTCGGATAATGACAATTTTGTGGGACAGGGCGTGAATACAAATTTGATCTTTGGGGAATTCAGAGCTAGTTATATGCTGAGGCACAACCTTTTCATAGATTTATCGCAGATTATCAGGATAGAGGATTCCGAGGACGACAACCGTGACGTTAATAATTCCGTTACCTCGTTGGGAATCCGACTCAATCTGGCAGCAAAGGATTTCACTTTTTAATAAAAAGATAATGAAAACCTATCTGAGAATACTGTCAATAGCGAAATCCAATATTAAGTATTTACCGCTTTTTATAGTTTCGACATTCTTCTACTCGCTCTTCAGCGTACTTTCTATTGCTATTTTAATTCCTGTTCTAAGTGTTATTTTTAAAACAGAAGATTCAAAGCCTGTTCAGGAATTCGCTGATTTTCCAGCCTTTGAAGTAAGAATGGACTATCCCAAAGATGTCTTTTACTACTATTTTGGGGATTATATGAGTGAAGGCGAGTTTGCTGCTTTGCAATTTGTTTGCGTGGTGTTGCTTTGTTCAGCTTTTTTCTCGAATGTATTCAGGTTTACTACCGGGTTAATCATGGCCAAAGTGCGTGCAAAGATCATTGCACAAATGCGCAATCTGATCTTCAACAAAATTACAGCAAAGCCATTAGGATATTTTACTGAAGCCAGAAAAGGAGACATCATCTCCAGGACAATGACCGATGTTCAATTGGTAGAATCCACGGTGGTTGGTTCTATGAAGGTACTTTTTAAAGAGCCCTTCCAGATCATCGCCTATTTGGTGATGTTGTTTACTATTTCGGTAAAACTGACGCTATTCACTTTAATATTATTCCCTTTCAGTGGATTATTGATTGGAGCGATAGCTAAGAAACTTAAAAGAAAAGCGACTAGTAGTCAGGAGTCTCTGGGAAAGATTTCCAATATCCTGGATGAGACGCTGTCTGGGATGAGGATTATCAAGGCTTTTACTGCCAGAGGTTTGATTGGCGAAGCATATAATAAGGAAGTCAATCGTTATGCTAAATTGACAATTTCTATTTCCAAGAGATTTGAATTGGCTGGCCCGATCAGTGAATTTTTTGGTTACGGTGTAATGGTTGGTGTAATCCTGATCGGCGGTAATATGATTCTTGGTCAGGAAAGTGCATTGAGCGCACAGGAGTTTATAGGGTTTGTAGGTGCCTACACTCAATTGTTGAGCCCTGCTAAAGCGATCTCTAACTCGTTGACAAATATTCAAAGAGGTATTGCTGCTGGTGACAGGGTATTTGAAATAACTGATTCCGTAGCTGAAACGGAAGATGAAAAAGATGCCTTAACGATAACGGACTTAAATCAGGAAATTAGCATTAAGAATGTGTCGTTTGCTTACGAGGATGAAAAGGTGCTTTCCGATATCAACCTGACCGTTAAAAAAGGGCAAACAGTAGCTCTTGTAGGCCCATCCGGTAGTGGAAAGTCTACTCTCGCAGATCTGATTCCCCGCTTTTATGATGCTAGTAAGGGAGAAATTTTAATCGATGGAGAAAATATCAAAAATTATAGTCTCAATTCTTTGAGAAAACTGATGGGAATTGTGACGCAGGAATCTATCCTTTTCAATGATACGATATTTAATAACATTGCGTTTGGTCAGCCTGAGGCAACAATGGACCAAGTGATCGAAGCGTCGAAAATTGCCAATGCACATGAGTTCATTTCTATCATGGAAGATGGCTATGAAACGAACATTGGAGAACGGGGAAGTAAGCTTTCGGGTGGACAAAAACAAAGACTGAGTATTGCCAGAGCAGTATTGAAAAACCCTCCTATTCTGATATTGGATGAGGCAACTTCAGCACTGGATTCCGAATCTGAAAAGCTAGTACAGGAAGCGATCAATAACCTGATGAAAAACAGGACTTCTATTGTCATCGCTCATAGACTTAGCACTATTCAGAATGCGGATGAAATCATTGTACTTCAAAAAGGTGAAATCATACAGCGTGGCAGGCATCAGGAATTATTAGCAGAAGAGGGGATGTATAAGAAACTCACAGAAATGCAATCTTTTTAATAGTGGAATTAAAATTAAATGGCTAACTTCAACTTAGAGGTTTTTCTTTTATGATCTTTGTAAGGTTTAGACAAGATCTATTTTTGTAACGTATGATATTTTTCAGAGTTTTTACGACTTTATAATTTT
>JBCBHL010000292.1:0-9473 GCA_038525605.1 Bacteroidota bacterium | reverse complement strand
GATAACTATACCATTAAATACGTCATAGAGAAAGGAAACTCGCGACATCCAATGCTTTACATCTGCTTTAGGCCCAAACCCATGACGGGAGAAGAAGTTTTTCAAAGAGCTATGGTTACCAGGTAATTTGGCAGTAGAGCCATCCATAGCAAGAACTCTAAAGCCTTTCCATTTTTTGAAATGAGCATTTGCATAGAATTGATTAACTATCAGGGTATTGATTGATTTAAACACTTTTGGGCAAAGATTAGCTCTTGCTTGCGTAAAAGCACTCTTAGTAAGGGTGACAAGATCAAGTTGATCAAAAAAGTCATCAAGGCATACTTGTAGCGCCTGATTAGACTTTTGAAGAATAAACCAAATTAAAATATGGAAGGGAAGTGATCTGTCCCTGGTGAAAGAATTACCGGAAAGTCTACTTCTGGTAATAAATTTTTCATCTTTTATTTTTAACTTGAGTTCATTGAAAATTTTTACTTTGAAACCCTCAAAAGCTCCTACTTCTGGGGGTTCTTTTTCACATTTATAAGTTACTAAAAATCAAGCAGATATACACTAACTTAACGGCATTGAATTCATAATTATGAATTAATTTTCAAAAATTCAACTTATGCTTCATTAGAAAATATGCATTATAAATCTGTCGTGATAACTTTTAATAGTAAATTATAATTTCGTAATATAGAGCGGATTGAAAATTGTATTTTCGATCCGCTTTTTTATTGGGAACAGAACATAGTAGCCAGCATCTTGCATAAGATTTTCTCTTCCTTTTCATCCATTACTGTACCCTCGCAAACAGTTATTCTTTTCCCGGCTTTTATAACTTTACCAATAGCGACGATCCTTTTTGTAGCAGCCGGACGTAGGAGATTCATTTTAAATTCTACGCTTAATACATCTGCGTCATCCGGCATCATAGTGAGTGCGGCATAACCACAGGCCGAATCAACGACAGAAGTCAGTACACCAGCGTGGAAAAAACCATTTTGTTGAGTGAGCTTGTCCTGATGATCGCAAGAAATCGTTACCTCTCCCTCTTTTACAGATACCAGTCTGGCGCCAAGTGTTTGCATAAATGCCTGCTTCGTGAAGTTAGTATTTATTTTATCCTGAATATTAGTCATACTCATAAGTTGTAAAATCATTATTGGGTACTACCAAAACTATCCATTACTTTTGGACTTTGTTATATACTAAGATAATCTAAATGAAAAAGCAGCTATTGTTAATTTTTGCATTGATATTTATTGTGGCTTCCTCTTTGGAAGCGCAAGATGTAAAGAAAAATATTGAGGATGGATTTGTTGAAATGCAGTCTGCTATCATTAAAAAGGATTTTGAGAAATCAGTAGGTTTTATAGCTGATGAGATTTTTACGATTGTTCCTAAAGATCAGATGGCTTCTCTATTGGAGATGACTTTTAATAACCCGCAGATGGAAATTGTGCTGAGACTGCCTGAGAATATAAAAGTATCAGAGCCACAGAAAGAAGGAGATAAATATTATGCTGTCCTTTCGTTTCCTAATATTCAAAAACTCAGGATGCTGGATACCAACGGATTACCATTGGGTCTAGATAACGAAATGGTCAAAGGGATGAATGCCAACTTTATAGCTGCAGCCGGTGAAGACAATGTTTCGTTTGATGATGAAACCAGGTTTTTTACAGTGACAGTCAATCAAAAAGCTGTCGCAATCTCTGAGAACGGTAAAGATGGTTGGAAATATCTAAATTACGACAAAGCGCAAGCTGCCGCCTTAGCACCACTGTTGCCTAAGGTAATTGTAGAAAAGCTTCAGTAAATAATGGATTAATTAATTGCTCTCATGGATTCAAAAGAGGTTCTGCTTCTTTGAGAGCAATTACTATTTTACTTTAAATAGGAATCCAACACCGTGGTAGTTTTCGATTTCAATAGCAGGATCTTCACTTAGGTATTTCCTGAGCTTGCTGATGAACACATCCAGACTTCTTCCCGTGAAATAGTCATCTTTTCCCCAGACTGCCATTAGTATTTCTTCACGCTTGATGACCTCATTTTTCCTGCTGGCCAGAAAAAAAAGTAAGTTTCCTTCCTTTCGTGTGAGCTTTTTCTCTTCCTGACTAGTGGAAAGCAACAGTAAATCAGGTTTGAAGTTGTAAACCCCAATCGAAATCCCATCCTGACTAACTGATTGATTTTTACTTCTTTTTAAAAACACAGCGATCCTGTGTTTCAATTCCTCCATTGAGAAAGGCTTGGTAATGTAGTCGTCACCTCCTTTCATAAATCCTTTGATTCGATCTTCTTCCATCGCCCTGGCCGAAACAAACAAGATCGGTATGTCGGTATTAGTTTTTCGGATGGTCTCAGCAATTTCGAAACCACTCTTATGCGGTAGCATCACATCAAGCAAACATAAGTTGTAACTACCTTTTTTAAATGCCTCTTCAGCTTTCTGGCCATCAGTAGCCCAGAATACATCATAGTGATCCTCCAGTGCATCTTTGATTAAAAATCCCAGAGAAGAGTCATCTTCTACCATTAATATTTTTGATTTGGCATCCATTTATTTTTCCAGTTGTATGTTGAAGGTAGTTCCAGTCTTATCAGATTTAATCAATTTAATTCTCCCATTCATCTTTCTGAGGATAAAACGCACATAGAATAACCCAATACCAAAACCTTTCACCTGATGCGTATCACTGACTGGTACTCTGTAAAACCTCTTAAACACTTTTTTCTGATGTTTTGGAGGTATTCCCGGTCCCGAATCACTAAAATCAATAGAGACTTTGTTTCTTGCCGTCGAGATTTTAATAGAAACAGATTGATTGTCAGGGCAATACTTCAGGACATTTTCGAACAGGTTCAGAAATACATTTCTCAGATGGTTTGGATCAGCAAGTGCTGTTTCATCAGCTTCTCTGAGTACCTCATAACGCAATTTAGATTCGGGGTAGTTGATTGCCAATTCTGCCGCAGCTTCGTGAATACAATCGGATATTTGACAATGCTGAATATCCAGCTGATACGTGTTTTGTTCATACCTGCCCAACTGAAGAATCTCTTCAACCTGCTTTTTTAGTTTCAGGTTTTCATTTTCGATTATGGATAGATATCGATCTGATTTTTTAATTGATTTCATCCCGTCCTGCTGACGGAAGTATCCTGCTGCTAACCCGATTGACGAGATAGGAGTATTGAACTCATGCGCCATGTTATTCACAAAGTCCCTGTGAATTTCCGACATCCTTTTCTGTCTGAAAATCACCATCAGCGCGAAAGCGAAAAATATAACGACAACCAGCAAAACAGACGAGGAAAATATCCAAACACCCATTTGATTGACGATGCTTGCTGTTTTGTCAGGGAAAAAGACACCGAAGTAGTATTCATTTTCTTTAAACTGAGGCGTCTTTGCAGGGATTTTAGGATTGTCAACTTCATTGATATTGATGTAATCTTTATAGACGACCCTTTGGTTACTACAGTCGTAAATCGTGTATTCGAAGTTCGATTGAATGACACGCTTCTGAAACTCCGTTTGTAGTAAAGATTTCAAAATGCCAGGAGGTATCAGATTATTGGTCCTAACGATGAAATAATTATTGGATACCTGTTCAATCGGGTTTTCCGTTGGGACATCCGTTTCATTGTAATCGCACAAGGCCCTTACAGTATTATCAAGTGCCAGGTTTACATTGTAGTTAAACTGTTTTTCCCTCAGATCGAAAGCTTTTCTAAGCCAAAATACCTGCACTACTACGATACCGCTAATCGATATAGCACCCAGCAAAACCAGTAAACGAATGTATTTATTCTTCATTTAAAGCTGAATATAGATGATTCAGGAATATCAGGAGGCATTTTAACAGTTCTTTAACAATTGCAGTTACAGCACAATAAGGTCGGGAGCGTACTTTTCTTTCCAGGCGAGAATGCCGCCCGTCAGATTGTATAGATTAGCATATCCATACTTTTTGCTGAGTAGCGATATTGCTTTTTTGCTCCTCGCACCACTTTTACAGTGAATGACGACTGGTCTGTCAGTTGCAATCTTCTCCGTTAGAGACTCCAGAACAGACAAAGGCATAGATTCGGCACCAATGTTTCCAACCTCATATTCTGTTGTTTCTCTCACGTCTATCAGTTGAAATTCTACAGGAGATCCTGCTAACCATTCCTGAAGTTTCGCTACATCAATTGCCCTATGCTGCTCTGATTGCTGGTTATGACCACAGAATTCTTCATAATCAATCAGTTCTGTAATAGTTGGGTTTTCTCCTGAAATGGGGTTTTCAGCATTTTTCTTAAAACCAAGTACCCTCGAATGCATCGAAAGAGCATCAAAAATGAAAATCTTACCACTTAAAATCTGTCCCTTTCCAATGATAATTTTGAGAATTTCAAGCGCTTGCATACTACCCAGAATTCCCGGAAGTACACCAATGATTCCACCTTCGGCACAACTGCTGACAAACTCAGGTGCAGGTGGGTTGGCAAATAAATCGCGGTAATTTGGTCCCCTCTCGCCATTTTGATCCGGATAATTGAAAACACTGACTTGTCCTTCGTACCGAAACACAGAAGCATGAACATTGATTTTTCCCAGCAGTACACAAGCATCATTGATCAGATATCTGGTGGGGAAGTTATCAGTTCCATCAGCGATTATATCGAAATCTTCTAAAATTTCGAGTGCATTCTCTGAATTTAGAGGCTGGTTGTACACCACAAAATTGAGGTGCGGGTTGAGGGCTCTCAGCCTTCGTTTAGCCACTTCTACTTTACTTTTTCCCACATCGTTCGTCGAGAAAAGTACCTGCCGTTGCAAATTACTGACATCCACTACATCAAAATCTATCAAGCCGATTGTTCCCACCCCGGCGGCAGTCAGGTATTGTAAAACAGGTGCACCCAGTCCTCCTGTTCCAACTACCAGTACTCGGGCCGATTTCAACTTGAGCTGTTCAGACTGACTAAAATCAGGGAGGTTTAGATGTCTGCTGTAACGCAACAATTCATCAGCGGAAAAATCTGACTTTTCATTCATTAGGTAAAGATAAGGTCGGAGTGGCAATCCTCAGATTATTGATGGCGACAAATATGTCTTTATCTGAAGTTGTAAGGAAAAATCTATCGGAATTCACTAAGTTCGTCCGGTCATATTTAAAACATTGTCTTGATAGAATATTTATCTTTTGAGCTTTCCTACAGTGATTGTCTGATTATCGTCGCTGTTGCCATGCTGGTAGGTATGGCGAAAACCGGTATTCACGGCACAGGTATGATAGCCGTTCCGATGTTGGCACTGGTTTTTGGAGGCAAGGCTTCAAGTGGCATTATGCTGATTATACTTTCCATTGCTGATATCTTTGCGATTATTTATTATTCTCGCCATGCCAGCAAGACACATCTAAAGAGGTTGTTGCCGTGGGCTATGGTAGGGGTGGTCATAGGAACGTTGATTGGGGAAATGATCAATGACCGGCAGTTTCGGATGATTATGGGTTTTATCATCATCATAAGCCTGGTCATTATGGTGATGCTGGAGAGGAAAAAGTCTCGTGTTTTACCGGAAGGTATTTGGTTTGCTGCCCTGCTTGGTGTTTTAGGAGGCATCACTACAATGGTTGGAAATCTGGCTGGTTCCGTAATGGCGGTTTATTTACTTACTATGCGATTGCCTAAAAATGAATATATAGGGACAGCAGCCTGGTTTTTCGCCATCATCAACTGGATAAAAATTCCATTTCATGTATTTATCTGGAAGACTATTACACTGCAAACCTTTTTGCTGGATATTTCACTAATACCTTTTGTGGCATTAGGAGCAGTATCCGGTTTTTATCTTGTCAAGAGGATTGCTGATAGGAAATATCGGTGGTTCATTATCCTGATGACATTCGTAGCAGCACTTTTTATGATCCTTTAGCATTCCGGCTGTTTTCTATCACTGTTTGTATAAAGTCAGTAAAGAAAACCATATAAATAACAGTGACAACTAAAACTACGATCATGAAAAAGATCAAAGCAATGATATAGGTAAATAGTGCTTTCAATACTCCTTTAAATCCCTTTCTGCCATGGAATTGATAAACGCCGAAGATGGTATAAATAAAAGAAAACGGAGATACGAACCAGGAATATTCTATGCCAGCAAATTTTATAACGAAAGCATTTACAATGCTGAACCAAACGGTATGTCCGGCCAGATAGAAATACAAGACACCCTGCTCCAGGTAATTTGTTTTTCGATGATCGTCATTTGCATAAAACATAACGCCTGACAAAGCGAGAAAAGGTATCATGGCCATCAACATAAATCTGTAATTCTCTGACATTGCTGTGTTCATGGACTTCATTAATTCCTGCATCTCCGGCCTGTTGGCTTCAGCAGTAGTACCAAATGCTTTCTGGCTTTGTTCCAGCATTTCGCCGAAATCTATGTCAAGAAAACTATACAGAAGAATCATGATAGTAGTTGTAAGAAAAGTGTAGCCCAGGGGACCCACAAAATTGACCCTGATCCCATCGATGTATGCGCCAACTACCTTTTGCGGAGAAACCGTCAGCCCCTTCATGGTTCGCAAAAATTTGTTGTCCCAACCTAGCCATTTTGAGGTAAAGTCCTCAATTAAGGTTCGTAAAGTAATCCGTTTGATTGTATTTTTTTGGCCACAGTTGTGACAATATTCACCTGTTAATTCTGTGTTACAGTTGATACAACGACTAGTGTCCCGCATATTGAGTGAAATAGATTAGATTAACCTTCAAACTAACGAAATCATTCTTAATTCTGCAAGTAATCCAACTCCGTATAACTCAAAAGATATGAATTTGTTACGATTTCGTTAAAATGATCGGAGATTTTTATAGAAAAAGGATTTAAGTCTTACTCTGTTGAAAAAATTGAAATTTTTTTTTCTAAGAATATTACTAAAGTCGGATGCCTAAATTTTATTATCAATTGATAATATTATTAATCATAATCTCTAAGTGTAATCCCTTAACCTTGTTATTTTTTACCAAAATGGCATGATTTCACAATTATATTGGGTAAATCCGAATGGCAACCATAGAGCTCATTGTCAATTAATTGTAAAAATAAGCCTCTTGGAAAAATACTATTCTATCTAAGAATACCCAAAACACTATCTGGCTTGAAATGGATAATGTTTGTATTTTTGGGCTGTCCTAATTTTAAATAGTTAGGCGACACCAAATATTTTTACCAACTAAAAAACTGTACTATGAGAAAACTATTCTTGTTTTCGATAGTGCTTCTCCTGTCAGTGACCACACTGATAGCCCAGGATGATGTGGGCGGAGATTCCGGCGGAGGTCCGGAGTCAGGAGATGTACTTATTGAGATCACAGGTACCCCGTTTGAGGGTTCTTCACTTCTTAATTTTGGTTCATTTCGGTCCAGGCTTTTCGTTTCAGATAAGATAGTACCCAGACTAGGGTTCACTATCTCTGCTAGTAACGATCAATCTACGCCGGATATTGTAACCAACTTAACCGAATATACTGTAATGCCCGGTGTAGAGTTGCATCTTAGCAATGAAGGCGCATTCAGATCTTACGCTGCTTTCGATGTTATCGTAGGGCAGAGATTTGCAAGCTTAGAGTCCATTTCCGGAGCAAGTGTCGACGGAAGTACTCAGGTTCCGAGTGGCAATAACTTCAACTTCAGTACGGCAAGGAGAGGTTATTTTCAGATAGGTGGTAATTTATCAGTAGGTGCTGATTACCACTTTAGTTCTCGTTTTTACATAGGTACTGAAATAGGTTTCAGCTACGTGAGAACTATGTATAGTGATGTGACTGTAGATGGTATTCTGTATCAGGCAGGTACAAGTGGCAACACAGGAGCAATCAACACTATCAATACCTTCAGAATCGGATTCAAATTATTGTAAAAAGCAACAAACATGAAAAAAAATTATATTAAACATTTTAAGCTTGGCTTAAAAAGTATAATTCTTGCTATTGTAGCAGGTATTTTTGCTTTTAGTGTCAATGCGCAAACGATTACCTTCGACTCCATCCCTCCGGGTGGGACTTATTTCCTCGGAGCACCAGCATTACTTGAATTTGATTCAGCTGTTGGAGATGGACAATTTCCTTCAGAGGCTACATTTTATTTGCACACAGGAACACTTCAGGATAATCCTGATAATGTATTCGGGCAAACCGGAAATGTTGGAACGCTAAATTTTTCCTGGAGAGATCTTGGCAATTTTACTGATTTAAGGGTTTCAGCAGCAACCGGAGACGTTGAAAGAACTTTCAATGACTTAGGCGGTGATGATGCGACAATCCTTGGTGGATCGTTTAACGGTTTTACTTATAGTATGAATGGCCTGGGAAGAAGAAGATTGGAAACTCCTTCTATTGACCTAAGCGGTTCTCAAACGACAGTTCTTGAATTGAGCGTTAGTAGAAACAATATTGACCCTGCCAGACCTTTGAGAGTTTACATCTCAGTAGATCAGGGTGAATATGTGATTTTATCGGATACTGCAGGTGCCCAGGCATTTTCAAGTGATGATATGGATCCTAATGTTGATCTTCAATTTGAGCTTTTAAATACTCAAAAGACTTCTGATGTAAGATTTAGGATAGATCAGGGTGGAGATGCTGACAACAACTTTGCTTCTAATGATGAAAGCTGGTTTCTTGATAATGGTGATTCAAGAACTATTCAAGGGGATGAGTTAGATATCATTGATGCACAGTTTTTAGGTAATAACTACTTTGTAGCAGAACCTTCTACAGGAACACCAACTGTAAACATTACTTCGGAAATTACAGATTTACCTGCTTCTTCGCTGGTAACTGATTTTAATACGAATACCGTACGACAAGGTGATACCATTCAGGTAATATCAATTTTTAATGCTGATGCTTCTCAGTTAAACGAATACGATTATACTGCTGTATTCGAAAGAAATAATTCTGAGTTTTTATTAGACATGCTAGATAGCAGAGTCGTTGCAGTAGATGGCGCAAATGATTCAATCATCATTACGGGTATAGTACCTTTCAATATTGATGAAATCAATGAGACTTGGACTTTGGAAGTAAGAGCGCTTGAGCCAGGAGCAACTCCTATCGCCGGTAGACTTTTTAATGGCGTCCTGGATGACGAAGAGCAATTTACAGGGGTTGGCGGTACAGTGAACACCACGACAGATACCTGGACATTCAACGAGGATGGAGAGAGATCTTTAACCTCCCCTGGTGTTACAGTTGGTTCTGCTGATAGTACTTCAATCACGTTTACTTTAGCTAAACTCTCTTCTGCTTTTGTTCCTGACGGATCGGAAATTATTGTGGAATATATGGCCGAAGGTCAAACTACTTTCACAGCAATAGACGGAGCAGAATTTAATCTCAACGATGACTTAACAGACGATGTAATGGTAGAAAGTCTACCTGTTGGTGCTGTTTCTTCTTCAACAGTTTTCAGAATTTCA
>JBCBHL010000291.1:0-9502 GCA_038525605.1 Bacteroidota bacterium | reverse complement strand
ATTCCAATACTACAATTAGGACATTGATTAAAAAATTGTATATTTGATTATCAATACTACAATTAGGACATTGAATTTATGAAGAAGTATCAGTTAGGTGAGTTCGAAGAAATAGTGTTACTGACCGTCGGTGTACTATACAACGACGCTTATGGTGTTTCTATCAAAGATGAAATTGAAAGACGTCTCAAACGTAAAGTGAGTGTTGGCGCATTGCAATCGGCATTGAGGAGAATGGAAAAGAAGGGGTATCTGGAAAGCAAAGTTGGTGAAGTCAACTCCAAAAGGGGAGGTAAGCCCAAGCGGTTTTTCTTCATCACCGCTTATGGTAAAAGTGCGCTTGAATACTGCAAAGACGTTAGACTGGACTTATGGAATTCTATGCCCGATGTTGTTCTTGATCTAAATAAGTAATGATGAAGGAATGGGCAGATCGCTTATTTAGATGGTATTGTCATCCGGAGTATTATCCGGATATAAAAGGTGACCTGGAAGAGTTGTATGACAGACATAGGGAGTCCGGCATTGAAAATCCGGAACTGAAATATGTTTTTGACGTCTTACTGCTTTTCAGAATTTCCCTTATCAGACCAGTACTCACAAACTCAATAATAAATAAAGCAATGATTTTTAATTACCTCAAAATTAGTCTGCGGACCTTGAAAAGAAATAAGGTTTATGCAGGGATTAACATCTTTGGTCTTGCCGTTGGTCTGGCAGGATTTCTTTTAATCAACGAATACATTCAATTTGAAAAAGGTTATGATAGCTTTCACGAAAATGCTGATAACTTATATCGCGTTTCTACTGTAGAAAAAGGAGGAAGCAATGGGGATGTAAAAGATGCGATGGCCTCTTATTCTCTGGGTGACCATTTGCAGGAGCAGATTCCTGAAATCAGCAGTCATACGGTTAGTAAAAAAATTGACGATCTGATTCTTAAAAACGGGAATGTCGTCTTTAAGGAACAAAATACCATTTCAGCAGATTCTGCATTTCTGGATCACTTCACCTACAGGGTAATTAGCGGTAATAAAGAGACTTTTTTTAATGAACCATATGCCATAGTCCTTACGGAATCTAAGGCTAAAACCTATTTCGGAGATGAAAACCCTGTCGGGAAAACCATTCAAATACTTGCACCTTTCAAGATACAGGCGAAGGTAACAGGAGTCATACAGGACATTCCTAAAAACACACATTATTATTTCGATATAATGGTTTCGGATAAGTCTCTGGCAGATGGTGATGATTATAAAAACTGGAACTATAACAACTACTACATTTATCTACACATCAATGAAGGTGTAGATCTGGCCTCTCTCAACGAAAAGATTGCAGGTGAACCCAGATCTATTTTAGATGCTGATTCACCGGATTATTGGGAAGTTCACCCTGTTCAGGATATTTACCTCAACTCTGATTACACTTTTGAGCCACAGCTGATGGGAAGCAAAAATGCGGTTTCAATATTGTCTGTGATCTCTGTATTTATTTTGCTGATAGCCTGGATAAACTACGTAAATCTTGCTACCGCCAGAGCTGTTGACAGGGCTAAGGAAGTTGGTCTGAGAAAAGTAGTAGGTGCCTTCAAAACACAGCTGATATCACAGTTTTTGTTCGAGTCTTTTCTAATCAATCTTTTTGGAGCTTTACTGGCGATCGTACTCGCAGAACTGGCACTGCCATATTTCAATCAATTGATTGATAAAACGATTCTTGCAGGTGTTTGGAATTATTCGCCATTTCTTCTGAAGATCGGATTCTTCGTAATTGCAGGTACATTCGTATCAGGATTTTATCCGGCACTTGTGCTATCTGGCTTTAAGCCGATTGCAACTCTAAAAGGGAAATTCAGCAATTCAAAAACCGGGATGCTACTGAGAAGAGGACTGGTAATCGGTCAGTTTGCTGCTTCGCTAACTTTGATTGCAGCTACTTTTATTGTGTATCTGCAAGTGAATTTCATGAAAGGTAAGGATAAAGGACTGGATTCCAGCTATGTTGTAACAACATCGGTACCCAGTTCAGGTGCGGAAACTGAAGAGCAACAAAAAGCGTATCAACAGAAATTCACAACGTTTAAAAACGAATTGCGAAATTTTTCAGCTATTTCGGCTGTAGGAGGTACGTCCAATGTTCCCGGGGGTGGAGCCAGCGATATCAATTCTACAACTACCAAAATGGGAATAGTGGGAATTACCGAATCTCTGCAGAATACCACCTATATCCAATACAATGATGATAGTTTCATAGATGCCATGAATATGAAATTGACTGGCGGGCGCGATTTTGATAGAACAAGAAAGCTGGATACTGCTGTAGTGATGGTAAATGAAGCTTTTCTGAAGAGGTTGAATATTTTTGATTACGAAGGCACGATAGGGGAACAATTACTCATTGGAGATCCTAAAAATGACAATAAAATGAGAATCATTGGAGTAGTCAAAGATTTTAACAGGACTACCCTAAAGAGCAATGTAGAGCCTACTGTCTTTTTGCCCTGGTACAATGCAAGGCATCTGGTAGTAAGGTTACAACCGGATAATTTTAAAGAAGGGCTACAATACATGGAGGAAAAGTGGATGAGTTATTTCCCAAATCATCCGTTCAATTATGTGTTCCTCGATGAAAGATATGAGCAACTTTACGATCAGGATCAAAGATTCGGAAATGTCTTCGCTGTATTTTCTCTTTTTGCCATATTGGTAGCTACTCTCGGGCTTTTTGGACTGGTATCATTTCTGGCCGTTCAAAGAACTAAGGAAGTTGGAATCAGAAAGGTTTTGGGTGCCAACAACCTCAATATCATCCTGATCTTCTATAAGGACTTTGCAGTACTTCTGGGGATTTCCGCAATCATTGGTGTTCCTGCCATTTATTTCACAATGAATTCTTGGCTTAGTAATTATGCCTTTAGAATTAATTTTCCATGGTATGTTGTTGTAGTTGCATTTGTCATCGTTTCACTATTTGCATTGATAACTGTTGGTTATCAGATATATAAAGTGGCAATACTCGACCCAGGCAAAACACTGAAGTACGAATAGAAGCCAAAAAGAAAATTGTAAAAGCGCCTCTTAATTTGATTTAACAGGCGCTTTTTTATTACTCTGATCTGAGAGAATTAGCAGGATTGACGCTGGCGGCTTTAATAGTGTGATAGGTAATTACCAAAGCAGCTAACAACATGCTTACGAAACCACTAATCAAAAACACCCCGGCACCTATGCTGATGCTGTATGCGAAGTTCTCTAACCATTTGTTCATCAATAGTATTGTAATGGGAATTGATAGAAAAATGGAAATTAGTAATTGAACGGAAAATCCTTTGGCCAGCAATTTAAAAATTGATAGCGGAGATGCACCCATCACTTTTCTAATGCTGATTTCTTTTTCCTTATTATTGATAATAAGGAGTGTGAGTCCAAGCAGGCCAAGGCTGGCAATAATGATTGACAGTACTGTTGCTATGGATATCAGGGTGTTGGTTCTTATTTCGCTTTCGTACTGTGCGTTGATTCTATCGTTGATGAAATGGTAATCGCACTTTTCATTCTTAAAAACCTCTCCCCACTCTTTTTCGAGAATCCTGGCGGCATTTGCAAGATTGGCGCCAGAATAGGTGAAAGTGATCTTAGGAATTAAAGAATCACCGAATCCCGTATCAGAAACTCCGCGAAGAATAGGTACCACATTTTGTACGATTACCAGAGGCTCGATTTTAGAGTGTAACGAGCTGAAATGAAAATCATCTGTCACACCAATGATCCTGTGTTCACCAAAATTTTTACCCGGAAGCTTAGCGCCGATAGGTTTTGTGAGACCAAAGTATTCAGCTGCTGTTTGATTTAAGATGACTGATTGCCTCTGATCAAGTCCGTTATCAGATTCGAAATTTCTGCCTTCTTTGATCTTAATATTGAAAGCATTCAGGTACTCACTATCAACTGAAAGTAACCGGAATTTTCTGAATGCACCCTGATCATCCGTAAAAGCCATTCTTGCCCAACCACTAGTCCCAAATACGTGTGATCCCATCGCTATATTTGAAATTTCAGGATGTTTTTCAAGTTTTGATTTTAGCAATTGTCCATTGGCGTAACCAGAATTGATAAACTGAGACAGCCTGTCCGATGACTGATCTGGTATCAACTGTGCCGCGAGTACAGCTTCATACTGATAACCCAAATCTTTTGCTTGCAAAAAATTGATTTGTTGTCTCATGATGATTGTAGTGCTGATCAAAAATACAGTTACAAGAAATTGAAAAACAACAAGTCCTTTTCTTGTTGATGTATTGCCAGAAGACTTGCTGCCTCCCTTCAGATTATTGATCACTTTAAAACCTGAGAGTATAAGGGAAGGATATGATCCAGCAACGAGACCAATGGTAATACCTATTAACAGGTAGGTCATTATATGCCAGTAGGTAAACTGAAGAACAATTTCTGTTCCTGCCAGCTGATTGAATATCGGTACGATAAAATAGGTGATGACAGTTCCAATTGCCATAGAGGTAAGCGCCAATAAGATACTTTCACTCATATATTGCCCAATAAGAGTAATCTTCCTGGCACCAAGCACCTTTCTAATACCTACTTCTCTGGTTCTTTTGATGGATTGGCCAACGGCAATTGTTGTGTAGTTGATACAGGCAATTATCAAAACCAGCACACCAATCAATCCCAGAATTAAAATATATTGAGGGTTACCGGCAGGAACGCTCCCTGATGGGATATCAGGGTTTAGGTGGATATCGGTCAGTGGCTGAAAGCCAATATTATATTCGCCCCGGTCCACTTCGTCACCGATTTTGCTCATTACAACATCCTGGATTTTTTCGTTGACAGAAGAGATATCGGAGTTTTCTTTTAATAGGATAAAAGTTTCAGGAATTATCGTATACCATTCGTTGCGCACTCGTTCACTGAACAGCGTATTGTTGATTTCATTTGAAATTGCCAGGTCAAACTTAATACTCGATTCAATCGGAAGGTTTTTAAAGACACTGTTGACATTGAAATCGCGAATCTCTTCACCAAATTGTATGGCTAGTGTTTTGCCTATTGGATTTTCAGTACCGAAGTACTTTTCCGCATAGTTTTCAGAAATAGCCAGGTCATTTCTTCCATTGATAGGGTTTACTTTATTCCCTGATATGATGGTAAAATCAAACACTTCGAAGAATTCAGGGCTTACAATAGCAATTGGTTCATTAATTCTGTTCTCTCCCCGGCCAACAAGATTTTGTTGTGTAATCATTTGAACTGCAGTTTCTATTTCAGGAAACTCGGTTTCAAACAGGCTTTCAAACCTTAATGGTGTGAAGGAGCTGAAAAACGTTTTTCCTTCTCCATAGTCTTCCTTTAGCCAGGAACGATAAATTCTATCTTTTTTTGAGTGAAACTGATCATATGCCAGCTCTTGTTTCACATAAAGGCCTAGCAGTAAAAAGCAGGCAATTCCTATGGTGAGCCCGGTGAGATTCAATGCGGTATTCAACCGATCTTTCATCAGCACTCTGAGTGCAATTTTAAAATTAATCCAAGTCATATTATAAATTGAGTTTTTGCGTGTTGTTGCTCTTTGGATTACTGACCATCTGAAAGACCGGAATACAAGCCAAACAAAAAGAAATGAAGCATGTTTGCGTCTGCCTTCATCGAGCTTTCGGTCAAAGATTTCGTACAAATCACCTTGCAAGTCTTCCAGTAATTCCGGGTTACAAAACCAGCATAAAAACTGATCTGCCCATTTTGGCGGATTGGTCTTCATCAAAGCTTTGAAAAAGTGAGTTTTGGCAGTTTATTATACAACGTTGATCTTAATTCCATTGTTTGGTCCAGTACTAATCGCCCTGCTTTGGTTAGTTTGAAAAATCGTTTTCTTCTACCACCTCTCTCAGTTGTTGAGCCACCCATTTCAGATTCTACTAAACCCTTTTTGTCAAGTCTTCTCAAAACAGAATGAATTGCGGTAACATCTATTTTTCTGGATGTATGGATATGGATCTGATCCATAATATTCACTGCGTAGGCATCTTGATACAAAGATCCAACAGTTAACAAGACCAGCTCTTCAAGTTCGCCAATGTGTTCACCTTTCATGAATAATTATTTGTTGTATTTATGTACAAGTTAAGTATTAATTGTGCATTTGTACAAGTAATGGGTCTTATATTTTGATTGGAACCCCGGATGGAAGTAGAATCGATAGAAAAAGTCATTGAATAGTTCAGTAAATTTTTGTTAGGTAAAGACAGTTTTGAAGGTGGGAGATACTATTATTATCGTCATATTATTCTCGTTTGACAATAATAATTACCTGTTAATCGAGATTTTTCAGCAATTATCATTTCCTGTATTAGATTCACATTGCAAAACACACACAAATTCGTTTAACCAAAATGCTATGTGAATATGAGAGTAATACAAATTTGCTTGTTTTTAACGCTTTTCACTTTTTCAAACCTTGCCTTTAGTCAGGATTTTAAATACGTAAAACTTTCTGAAGAGGAATTACCTACAAACATTGAGATTGGCTTTTACAAAAAATTTCAGAATGCTAAAAATGTGAAATGGTTTGTTGCAGATGTCGGGAACCAGGAATTTTATAAGGGAGAATTCCCAAAGGATGGGCAATCGATTGCCTTGGTTTTTGATGAAAACGCCAATGCTGTCAGGCAGGTCATCACTTCCAAAAAGAATGATATACCTACTGAAATTGTAGAATACTTTGCAGCAACCAACAAAGACTATCGGCTTATCAGGCTATCTCAGATATTGATGAATGATGCACTGAATGCCGAATCAACATATTTTTATTATAAACTAATGGTAAAAGCTGGCGATAGAGAGATCGCCTTTCAATTTGACAGTGACCATGAGTTATTTAAAGGAAAGCAATATTTTGAAGATGTCAATTACTTGCGTTAAAGATATCTTTCAAATCACTTTTTTTTAATGGAACTAGTTGTTTTCTTTGGCATCACATTTTAAAACGGGATGTAGCGTCAGCCTTCACGGAGTTATGGTTGACAAATCAGTCCGGTTTTACCGGAAGAAGCTACTTAAAAAATATTTGCTCGGGATGTAGCGCAGTCCGGTTAGCGCACTCGCTTAGGGTGCGAGAGGTCGGAAGTTCGAATCTTCTCATCCCGACAGGCCTTCTGATGAGTATCGGAAGGCTTTTTTGTTTCCATCCATTTTGTTTCTTGTTTAACAGTTCGGTTCGCGTCAACCTTCAAAATGTTTTGTCTGATAAGACACTTGCTTAGGGCGCTAGAGGCCGGGATCGGGTGGATGACGGTCTGCCGTTGCAGTCCATTCGAATCTTCTCACCGTTCCACGTCGGCCCGACAGACCTGCTTATGAGTATCGGAAGGCTTTTTTGTTTCCTTTATTTATTGTTGAATAGGGCAGTCCGGTTTTACCGGAAGAAGCCACATAAAAAATATTTGCTCGGGATGTAGCGTTAACCTTCACGGAGTTATGGTTGACAAAGCAGTCCGGTTAGCGCAAACCTTCACACGGTTACGGTTTGCAAGGCACTCGCTTAGGTGTGAGAGGTCGGGACAGGGTGGACGACGGTCTGCCGTTGCAGTCCATTCGAATCTTCTCACCGTTCCACGTCGGCCCGACAGGCTTTCTGAAGAGTATTGGAAGGATTTTTTGTTTTTATCCTTTTTGTTTCTTGATAAAGCAGTTTGGTTTTACCGGAAGAAGCTATATAGAGATATTTGTTCGGGATGTAGCCTCAATCTTCACATAGTTACGGCTAACAATGCACTCGCTTAGGGTGCTATAAGTCGGAATGGTCCACCATAGCGCCGGGTGGACGACGGTCTGCCGTTGCAGTCCATTCGAATCTTCTCACCGTTCCACGTCTGCCCGACAGGACTTCTGATGAGTATCGGAAGGCTTTTTTGTTTCTATTCTTCTTGTTTCTTGTTTAGCAGTTCGGTTCGCGTCAACCTTCAAAATGTTTTGTCTGATAAG
The DNA here is from genome assembly GCA_038525605.1 of Bacteroidota bacterium. GTDB lineage: Bacteria > Bacteroidota > Bacteroidia > Cytophagales > Cyclobacteriaceae > JANSWY01. The sequence goes on along the minus strand of JBCBHL010000291.1, from coordinate 1,502 downwards.
ACACTTGCTTAGAGGGTAAATAGTCAGAATAGGATAGACGTTCGCCGGGTGGACTTTCGACTATATGCCAAAACACTCAAGCAGCATCAGTTTTCTTATGTAGGGATATCAAAAAATTGAAGTGTTTGTCTTGTAAAAAGGGTAAACACCAACTGTTCAATTTTGATCTTAGATAGTGAATTGATGCTTCATTGTCTTTTATTTTAACAAGGTAATTGGATAATAGTCAGCTTTTATGAAAGTACGCTACCTTACATTTTTGCGGAATAAAAATGCATTGATGACAAATACAGCAAGATTGATTGTTAGCTTTGAAGGGAAATCCAAATATTAAAAGAAGTCTTCTATGAAATATAAATTAATAGCTTTGTTGATTAGCCTCGTTTTTATAAATGCCTGTGGATTTGATGATGACGATCAGGTGCCAGACTTCACGGAAAGTAACGAGCAGGAAATCATGGACTATATTGCTGCAAATAACCTGGATGCAGAAAGAACAGATTCCGGACTTTACTTTGTGATTAACGAGCAGGGTACTGGCGAAAAACCTGTGTCCAGTTCCAATGTGACTGTCGTATACAAAGGTTATTTCACGGATGGAGAGGTATTTGATCAAAGTGATGAGAATGGCCTGTCTTTCGGTCTCAATCAGGTAATAGCCGGATGGTCCGAAGGCATTCCTAAGTTCAATGAAGGTGGAAGTGGGATACTTTTAATTCCTTCCAGCTTAGGATACGGACCTTTTGGAATCCCAGGTATCCCCGGAGGAGCAGTTCTTATATTTGATGTTGAGCTGCTATCCATCAACAATTAACAATTTTTGCTAAAGTGCTTAGATTATAAAGTAAGTATTAATAGTCAATAAGGTCAGTGCGAAAGATCGTATTCGCATTGACCTTATTCGATTCTGCAACGGCGAATTGGCTATCTAAAAAGTGCTAAATCATCTTTGGAGTTCATAGGAGTTGACTCAATCTCCTGAATTGATCCGTCATCAGCAATTACGTATTTTCCTATCCTGATTGTTTCTACCAGCTTGTCGCCTTCCTGCGATCCATCGGAATCATTGCCGTCTGCATCTACCCACTTACCGCTCCAGTAGTTAAGTTCAATAGAGAAGTCCTCATTTAGGATAGCTTTTATTTCTTCCCTTTCAGGTGCATTTGGTATCGTCATATGATGCATTCTAAATTGTTCCTGAAGGGTGCCATCCTTCGTAAACGTATATAAGTACATGGTACTGTTCATGCCAATATCAGCGACAAAAACCAGGTCAACGTAATCACCCAATATTTTTGCATGTGCACAATAGTCCAGATACCCGGCATCTTCTTCGCTTAATCCTAATACCTCTGTTTTGAACGTCATCGAAATCTCTGCACAATTATCTGTATCAGGATATTCAGCCATGTAAGGCGTTACCGCGTCTGGAAAGAGATTCAGAAAATCGCTAATTGGACTATCACCATCCATGCCTTCTTCTTCTGAACCGTAAACACCAA
>JBCBHL010000290.1:0-9586 GCA_038525605.1 Bacteroidota bacterium | reverse complement strand
AATATTGAGCATCACAAAAAAATAAATGAAATGAAAAAGAATGTAATATTTTCCTATCTGTTGATGCTGACGATATTGTCCTCCTGCGGTGTTTATTCACTTTTCCCGATATATACGAAAGATACACTGGTACAAAAGAAAGAAATCATGGGTAAATGGGTTTCGGATGGTGATGATCAAAACTACATCAGCTTCAGTCGGATTAGTTACAACATCAATAAGAAAGACAGCAAGCCATCAGGCAACCAGGGAATTGATAACAATATCTCAATTTCTTTTAGCGGTGGAGAAGGTGACGATGTAATTGATACTGGTGATTACGTTATTGAAAATGGGGATACCACTATTTTTAAAGATACCGTGAAGTTGCAGTTTGAGGAGATCATTGAAGAAAAAGTTGATAAACTGAAAGGTCTAACGACAGATAAGAAGGAGGATACTTTTTACTTTATGAGGTTTTTTGAGCAGGGCGAAGAGGTAGCTTCCTTCAAAGCTCACCTGGTGAAGATCGGTGATGATTTATTCATTGATTTACTGCCCTCCGGTGGACTCGATGAAGAAAATGGAGCATCAGAAAATTACTTTCCAGTGCACACTTTCCTGAAAGTAAAACTGACGGATACCAGACTGGAACTGAAGTTTTTTAATCAAAGCAAGTTGAAGGACTTGTTCAAAAGTAACCTTGTGAGAATCCGGCACGAAATAGTAGATGACCGTGTGTTAATAACTGCACAACCCAAAGAGATTCAGAAATTTCTTGAAAAGTACTCTAAAGATGAGAGTGTGTTCGAAGAAGTTGACGGTTATACGAAATCCACTTCATAATAGCAGCTCATGTTCAAAAGAATCGCAAGTAAAATGTGGATACAGCACCTGGTTTTCTGGGGGCTGTCCTTTTACCTTATCGGTGCATACTTCTCTATTTCCAGTTATCTGAAAATCATCGATTACATATATTCAGCCTTTTTTCACCTACCACTTTTTTTACTGGTGTATTTGAACATCCGAATAATTTTGCCCAGGTTTTTCAACTATGCCAGGCTTTACCTGTTCATTTTACTGAATGCCTTCAATGTTTTACTCGCTATTGCTATTCATAGTCTGGTTTTCGAATTGGTAATACCTGTAATGCCCATAGAATTTTATATTGTTTCTTTTACGGATTTAAGAATTCTGGCATTTATCTTCCTGCTATATATCATCCTCTCCACACTGTTGAAACTGAGCAAATCATGGTTTTTGCTGGAGCAGGCCGAGAAAGAAAACCTGTCATTGGAGTTAACGGCTCTTAAGAGTCAGGTGAATCCGCATTTTCTTTTCAATACATTGAATAGCATCTATTCACTTGCTTTGAAAGGATCGAAAGATACACCACCGGTTGTTTTAAAACTATCGCAACTGCTGAGGTACATGCTATATGAGGTTTCCGATGAGCTGGTAAGTCTCGATGGTGAAGTCAAAATTATGAGAGACTACCTGGACCTGCAGAGAATCAGATTGGATGCCTCATCACGGATTTCGTTCGATATTGTGGGGTCTACAGCTAATGTACTGATTCCTCCTTTGCTCTTTTTCCCCTTGATAGAAAACAGTTTTAAGCATGGGTTGAAGGGAGCCTCAAAAAACAGTTATGTTAAGATACTGCTGAAACTGGACGATACAGAACTAAGTTTTGATATTGAAAATAATAAAGGTCTGGTAGATGCAACAGAATCAGGTGATTACAGTGGAATAGGGCTGGAAAATGTGAAAAAGAGAATATTACTGACTTACGGAAAAGAAAGTGAATTTATCGTTGAAGACCAGGCGGATCATTTCAGAATATATTTAAAATTTAACTATTGATATGGATACAATCAGATGCCTGATTATTGATGACGAGCCCCTGTCGAGAGACATCTTAAAAACTTATATTGCTGATCATGAGTCACTGGAGCTGGTAGGAGAGTGTGTAGATGCATTAGAGGCAGGTAAAATGCTTCGGACTGAAAATATCCAGCTGATCTTCCTGGACATCAACATGCCTAAAATATCAGGGATCAGTTTCTACAAAGGCCTGACTGAAAAACCTTCGGTTATCTTCACAACAGCATACCCTAACTATGCAGTAGAAGGTTTTGAGTTAAACGCCGTAGACTATCTTGTTAAGCCCTTCGGGTTTGACAGGTTCTATACAGCGGTTGAAAAAGTATTTCAAAAACATGGGGGCACTAATTCCGCAACGATTGATTACATCACAGTAAAAGTAGATAAAAGGCTGTTTAAAGTCGCAATCAGTGATATACTGTATATAGAATCAATTGGCGATTACGCTAAAATTCATACCAATGATAAAGTGCTGATCACTTCGGAGACGCTTAAAGGATATGAGGCAACATTGCCATCAAATATTTTTATAAGAATCCATAAATCTTACATAGTTTCTCTCACTCACGTCAATTATCTGGAAGGAAATCAAATAAGCATTAAGGACGCGAAGCTTCCGTTGGGAAAGGCATATCGTGAAAATGTGCGTAAAAAGTTTATCTGAATTATTCCATTAATAGCTGTTGGATGTGTCGAAAAGACCTATGCGATGCTGGTGTACTGATGATGCTTTAAATATTTATTGCATTGCTCTTTCGTGCCAAGATAAAGGATACTGCCTGCTTTTTGCACTGTCCAGTTCTTGTCATCTTTGTCATATTTCAAGACCAGCTTATCCTTGCCGCCCTTGTTAAGTAGATTGCGTAAAAATTCCATAATGCATTGTAAGTTTGGTTCTGTTCCTTAGTATAGCTGGACTAAGAAATTATATTATTCAAATATAATATTAAATTATATCAATATCAAAATATTTTAATTGTATTTTAAGAAAGGTAGAATGTAATATGTTTAGAAGCGTTATGTGATATCTGTCGATTGATAGCACAAATCATTTGATAATAATTTGAAAAAAAGTAAGAGTTTTTGATCCGATTATTTTGAACATATTTATGAGACAATTACCCAAACAATTGCGATTAGTGTTTAGGTTTGACGGAAAATAGGAATTAGCCAACACTTTTGATTTACTCAGACAGTCCGTATCAGGTTGGTGATTTGTAGTCTGTCAAAAAGCATCGCAGGTATTTACCAAGTATGTGAAAGATGGTGATCAAAAAAATACGTAAAACTAAAAATTATTAATGAGCAAAGTTAAAAATCAGTTTGCCGCATTAAAATATGTACCCAGGTTACTGAAGATGATTTGGCTGTGTCATCCTCCAATGGCTTTAGCAAATCTAATTTTAAGGATTCTAAAGTCTGCGATACCAGTCACCACGCTTTTTGTTGGAAAACTCATTGTTGATGAAGTGATTTTTCTGGATGGACAGGAAAGTGCTAATTATGATAGGGTAATCGGGTTGGTGTTGACGGAGTTTGGATTGGCAGTATTATCAGATATTCTCAACAGAGCTATTGCTTTGTTCGATAGCTTAATTGGTGATTTGTTTGCTAATCAATCTTCAATAGATTTGATCCAGCATGCTGCCAGATTAGATTTGGATCAATTCGAAAATTCTGAATTTTACGACATGCTCGAAAGGGCCAGAAGGCAGACGCTGGGCAGAACTGTGTTAATGTCGCAGGTGTTGAGTCAATTTCAGGATTTAGTAACAATGATTTCTTTAGGCGTTGGTCTTGTCGTTTTTAATCCGCTTCTGATCGTTTTGCTAATTATCGCTGTTATTCCTGCATTTCTTGGAGAAAATCACTTCAATGAAAGAACTTATTCTCTGGTGCATAGCTGGACACCGATGCGGCGGGAATTGGATTATCTTAGATATACAGGTGCATCTGATGTCACCGCAAAAGAACTGAAAGTATTTGATCTCTCTGGGTTTATCGCCAATAGGTTTAGTCAATTATCAGACGATTATTATAAACTCAATAAATCCATTGCAACGAAAAGAGCCTTTTGGGGTGTTTTCTTCTCGGCGCTTGGAACTGGTGCTTATTATGGTACCTATGGCTATATCATTTTCAACACTGTAAGCGGTAAGCTGACTATCGGTGACCTTACTTTCCTTGCCGGATCATTTATGAGATTCCGAATGATCCTGGAGGGCGCATTGAATCGATTTTCGCGAATTACTGAGGGAGCACTGTATTTAAAGGACTTTTTCGAATTTTTTGAAATACAACCTAAGATTCTGGCACCAGAACAGGCAGTTCCAATGCCACAGAAAATTACCAAAGGATTTGAATTCGTAAATGTTGGGTTCAAGTATGAAGGCACTGAAAAATGGGCTGTTCGAAATTTGTCATTTAAATTAGATGCTGGTGAAAAACTGGCATTGGTAGGAGAGAACGGCGCTGGAAAAACCACGCTAGTAAAGCTCCTGGCCAGGTTATATGATCCTACGGAAGGGCAAATACTACTGGATGGTGTGGACTTAAGGAAATATGATCCGGTAGCTTACAACAAGTCTGTTGGTGTTATTTTTCAGGATTTTGTGCGCTTTTCATTTAAGGCTGGTCTCAATATAGCCGTTGGAAAAATCGATGAGAAGGATAAGATGGAATCTATCGAGCATGCTGCTGATAAAAGTCTTGCTGCCGAAGTAATTGCAGGTTTGCCGGAAAAATACGATCAAATGATTGGTCGGAGGTTCAAAGACGGGGTAGACCTGTCAGGAGGACAATGGCAGAAAATAGCTTTAGCAAGGGCATATATGCGTGATGCTCAGTTGATGATCCTTGACGAGCCAACCGCTGCACTGGACGCGCGTGCAGAACACGAGGTTTTCCAACGTTTCATTGACCTGACCCGTAATAAAACCTCTGTTTTGATTTCTCACAGGTTCTCTACGGTGAGAATGGCCGACAGAATTTTGGTGCTGAAAGGAGGGACCGTTGATGAAATAGGGTCACATGAGGAGCTACTGGCCAAAGAGGGGTTGTATGCTTACTTGTTTAAGCTGCAGGCAAAGGGTTATCAGTAAATTACTTTTTTCGGATCACCAGCAGATTACCGCAAATAATGAGTAACATGCCTGCTACACTAAAAGGTGTAATCTGATAGTCTTCGAAAATCGCTGAAATAGTCAGTGCAATGACTGGCAATACGACGATGACATATCCTGCTTTATCAGCTCCGATTCTTCCTATGAGCGTCAGATAGGTAGTAAAGGCGATTACAGAGCCAAATACGGATAAATAAAGCAGAGAAAATATGTAATTCTGAGAGATCTCTATCGTGATTTCCTTGCCTGTTACAAGGGCTATAACAAACATGATCATTGCACCGTATAGCATTCCGTAGGAATTTGCCGGGATCACCGGGATTTGCTTCTTTTGATTGTACGCAGAGGCTATGTTTCCCATACTGGCAAATAGCACACCGGTTATACAAAACCCTAATCCGGTAATTAAAGCATCATTCAGTCCCGTAAGCCTGATCTCCTGATAAAACATCAAAACAGTACCTGTAACTCCCAGAATTCCACCCAGGATTACTTCCTTTTTGATTTTTGTACCGAGAAAGAGTGCACTGAAAAAAATGTTCATGAAAATCAACGTAGAAAATGTGATGGCAACTAATCCACTGGTAAGGGTTTCTTCGGACTGATATACTAGCCAATAGTTAAACCCAAACAAAAGCATCCCCTGGATACCCATTCTTGCATGGTCAGAAAGGCTGAAGCTCATTTTCATATTTCTGACCTTTGCATAAATGAATAAAATCACAGCTCCTAAAGCAAACCGATAACTAACGGATAGCAAAGGGTCAACAGTTCCCAGCTGAAACTTGATCACATACCAGGTGGAACCCCAAATTAAAGCAGGTACTACAAAAAGTAAGTTGTTGTTAGTCTTCATCAAATTTACGTTACGGGCGAATATAACCGGAACAAAGGATTACCTGCTAATTACAGGATGAAGAATTTTCATTTTAACGATTAATTTTAATCATGAAACGCTTGGGTTCTTGATCTGTGGAATTATTAGAATAGTTACCATTGAGAGATTAGTTTTATTTGGACTATTTATAAATTGGAAGGGTTTTGATGATTATACTTGTTTTTACATGTAGCTACATATACTTTTAGATAAAATAGTTAATCGAATTTAAAAGATATCAATATGGCAACACCAAACAGAGCAGGAGACGCACCATTAGCAGTAGAATTAGAGGCTGGAAAAAATTACGCCTGGTGCAAATGTGGTGAATCAAAGAACCAGCCTTTTTGTGATGGCGCACACAAATCCACTAATTTCCAGCCGGAAATATTTTCTGTAGATGAATCAAAGACTTATTACCTCTGCAATTGTAAGGTAACTGGCAATGATCCGTTTTGTGACGGTTCTCACAAATAACAATCAAATGAAACTGGCTGTCTGCCTGAATGCGATTTAAACCGGGTCGGACAGCCTTTCTAAACTTATTTAAACAAGCGGAATTCCGTTGAGATCTGTCGTTAATACCTCGCTCATATAGTCAAAAAACGTTCTCATCTTAGCAAAAGAATCGGAAGCCGCTTTATAGAATTCTTTTGACTTTACTTCTTGATCAGTAAACTCTCTCATTACTAAAAACTGCTTATACCTCAGCAGATCAATTGCCGGATCATCTTTAGAATAGCCTTTGGGTGCTGTTTTTACTTGCTCACCATCGAGTTGACCAAATTCCTCCTTAAATTCCTGACCGTCGATGATTTCTCTTAAACGCTCCGGTTCGGCAGCTATGTGAGATCTGATCAATTTCAAATCATCGGGGTTGGGTCCCCAAAACCCTCCTCCAACAAAAGACTTTCCAGGCTCAATGTGAAAATAGTAACCTCCTCTCAGCGTATCGGTAGCTCTTCTAAAGCCACCACTAAAATTCCTCTTAAATGGAGTTTTGTCTTTGGAAAAACGAATGTCGCGATAGATCCTATGCAAGCATTTTTTACCGCTGGTTCCCACAATTTGATCGTGAAGCTGCATTTCTTCATAAAGAGCTCCTGCAAATTCAATCATGTTTTTGTGAGCAGCCTCGTAGAGGTGTTTATGTTCTTGAAACCATTCTCTGTTATTGTTTTGCTTTAGCTTGGCTAAAAATTGTAAGGTTTCCCGGGTGATCATATTATGAAAATTTATTCGAACTAACAAATTACATCAAATCCATTCTAATTCCGATCGGTCTTTCCAGAAGTCTTCCGGTTTTTGTGAAATTTGATCTAATTTATTTAAATCAATATCTCTGGCGGACACTTTTAAGTTGGATAACAAATGTGCTTCCGTAGCAGCACCACTCAGGACAATATCTGCAATGCCTAATTGTAGTGCTGCATTGATAGCGACCTGATCTGCTGTGAGTTTTAACTCTTCACCGAGTAACCGGATCGTTTCAATTTGTCTGAAATTCAGATAATCAGGAGATAAAGCAGGAATCCTACCATTTGCCATTAGCTCTTTTAGTATGATAAAAAGCCCTTCAGACTTAGCAATTCTCAGCTGCTCCTGAACGGAAGTTTCCAGCAGGTTCCAGGTAGCCTGCACTGATCCGAACAACAATTCACCATCGTATTTTATTTTAAGAGCTTTCTTAAGTATTTCAGCCTGCACAGGTCCTGTTAGGCTGAGCCCGATGATTACACCAGTCTGTTTTATTTCATGTAATCTGTCCAGGATCGCATCATTTTCCAGGACACCACTTTCCAATGTTGCTGAATGAATGTGATAGATATTCAGATAATCCCCCAAAATGGCTTTTGACTCTTCCCATTGTCTATTGAGGTTTTCTAATGTGTGATACTTTATTTCATGCTTCTCAGCTTTTACCTGCCAGTTGGCTGTGTAAACATATCCCCATTTAGACCCTATGACTACTTGCTCATTAGGTATTTCTCGATCGGTCAACCAGGAGGCAAGAAACTTTTCACCGTCACCATAAGATCTTGCTGTATCAAAGTACCTGACACCATTTTGCCAGGCCAGATCAAATAAATAATGGGCGTGCTTTTCCATAGCAGGTCTGGACTTATCCGGAAGGTCTTTGTCGTGTGTCAAAGTCATATAACCTGGTCTGCCTAGTGCCGCTATTCCTAATCCAACAGGTTGATTAGCAATTCTTTCTTTTAGTACTTTAATCATTACATTTAATTCTCATTTGTGAAACTGATGTCAATTTTTATTGTTTGTAAAAATCTTAATTCTCATCTGTCCCTGGCGTCATTTCAAACATAGATTTGGTCAGTTCAGTTCATATCCGGCTGCTACACAAGCCCGTCCTGCGTTATTATTCATAAATTGATTACAAATTGAAAGAGGATGAAAAATTTACTTTTAGTGATATTATTGATCGGATCCACTGGTTTCGCTTATTCGCAGCAAGGTAGGAGGGCTAATCCTTCTAAAAGGGTTCAGGCTGAAAAGGATTCTGTTTTCTCTAGAATCGAGACTTTATCTGAGGATCAAAAGCTGATTATCGAGTCCTTGTATGCAGACTATGAATCTTCAGTTACGAAACTGATGGCAGGCGGCAGAGACAATCCACAGGAATTTCGTCAAAATCTGCAGAATATTTCAAAAGAGAAAAATCAGATGATGAAAGAAGTCCTCGATGAAGATCAGTGGAACATTTACAATGAAATGTTAGAAGAATGGCGCGAAAGGAGGCAGCAAAGAAGAGGTAACCGAAATGGTCGTAGCAGAAACCTACCTGAAGAAGGAGGGAAGAACCATTGAATTTTTTCATGAAGAGATTCGCTGTTTTCTCATTGTTCATCGTTTTGTGGTCGGGGTGGTCCTACAGTTCGATGGCGCAAACTGCTTATTCGGTAAAAGGGAAATTAGTAGCCAAAGGTAAATCTGAGGCATTGGCTGGGGCAAATGTTGTAATGACAAGTGTAAAAGACACTTCCGAAATGAAATTTGCTGTAACAGATGTGGATGGTAATTTCACCGTAGACGGTTTAAAAAATGCCTTTTACAAATTAACGATTTCGTTCGTTGGTTTCAGGGATTTAAAAAAGTTTGTGCGGGTAAATAAGGAAATTGTAGATGTAGCCACTTTGGAGATGGAGATAGATACCGAACTGCTGAAAGAAGTAAAGATCGAAGGAAATACCATTACCGCAGTGCAGAATGGCGACACGATTCAGTACAATGCAACGGCTTTTAAAACGAACCCTGATGCGAATGCCGAGGATTTGATTACCAAAATGCCGGGAATACTGGTAGATCAATCTGGTGTTCAGGCACAGGGCGAACAGGTGCAAAGGGTTCTGGTAGATGGCAGAGAGTTTTTTGGAAATGATCCTGCTGTTGCATTGAAGTCAATTCCGGCGGAAATCATTCAGAAAATAGAAGTATTCGATCAATTGAGTGATCAGTCGCAGTTTTCCGGGTTTGATGATGGTAATACCACCAAAACCCTTAATATCATTACTAAACCAGAAGCCAGAAATGGAACTTTTGGTAGAGTTTATGCAGGTTATGGAACAGATGATTTGTACAGTGCCGGGGGAAACATCAACCGGTTTGAAGGTGATCAAAGGATATCAGTTGTTGGAATGGCGAATAATATCAATCAACAGAATTTTGTTGATGAAGATATTGCAGGAGTTGCGAGTAGCAA
>JBCBHL010000289.1:0-9627 GCA_038525605.1 Bacteroidota bacterium | reverse complement strand
CTATTTCCTATCTGTTTCAGACCAGGAAATGCCAGATTAATCCCCCCAAAAGAATATGGTACCGGCATTCCGAAACGTGCTAATGTCGATATCAATACCAAGGTATCGAGGTAAGTTTTATGGGTCATGATAAATGCAACCGAATGCATCCGCATCAATCTCATCAGTTTTTTGATACCTTCAGGATCAACATCTATTTTTTCATGATAGGCCCTGGAAAGCAGATAATCAAAACCTTTAACTGAAATCAATTTTGTTAATGGATGTTGCTGCGCATGAAGCTCTCCGATATATTCTGATGCTTCAGCCTGTGCTTTCTCCAATTCCAAATCATTTTCTTTTGGGGGGATTAATCTGGCATTTCCTGGTCTGAAACAGATAGGAAATAGTGCAGGTATCATTTTTATCCGAAGAAGTTTTAAGGACAACCCAGTTTATAAACTTTCACTGCGGCATTACATTTCTACCATCATCAACAATGGAGATCATCTTACCTGGAATATAGAGGGTACCCGGTCGAGAACCGGAAAAATCCTACATCCTCAAATGGGTATTTTGAAATACATTATGGATGCTGAGCAGGAAAGCACTAAAAAGATCAAATATGTGCCTGTATCAATTTCTTATGATTTGATTCCCGATGTAAAGGAAATGACGGAACAGGCCAAAGGAGAATCAGAGAAGAAATCTGAGAGTATTAGTGAGGCTGTGAAGTACATCAGAAGTTTAGGAAATGATTTTGGAAGAGCAGCAATTCGATTCGGTGATCCTGTGGAAGTAGATGCAACCCATCAGGTATCGGTTCCGCATCTCAATGAAAGCAGCTATCAAAACAAGAATACATTACCATTTTTTGCTTTCGACCTGATCAATCAGATGTCGAAAATAACGCCAGTATCAACAGTATCGCTGATCTGCAATGTACTGCTCAATGACTTTGCTTTAACCAAAAAGGAGGTAGAGTTCAAGGTCAAGAAACTGATGGAATACATCGGTAAAAAACAACCCAACTCATTGATTGACAGAGGCATATCCATTGCCGCTAGTGTACAAAAAGCATTAAACCTATTACAGAGTGCCAATATTGTGCAAAAAAGCAGAGCCGGACAAAAAGCACAATACAGCATCATCGCATCTGAATATCTGGTGGCTACCTATTATGCCAATATGGTTGCAGGTCACCTGTATCATTCAGCGTTCGTTGAGATGGCGCTGATTAAAATAAAGGACAATTCCTCACCAGACAGGATCGTTCATTTCTGGGAGGAGATCATGCGGTTACGAAATCTTTTCAAGTTTGAATTTTTCTATACCAGCAAAGCTAAGTTCAGTAGCGAAATAGAATCGGAACTCACACGTTTTGATAAGAATTGGCGTGAAATTTTACTAGACCCTGAAAGAGATGTCACAGAAATACTAAAAAAGCAGGATATCTTCATTTCAAGGGCCTTATTGTTATCCTATCTCGAAGCAGATAAAGTAGTGTGCTACACACTCAACAACTGGGATGAAGAGGACTCTTTTTCCGAAGATGAGTTTTTGGAACTATGCATGTTCAGAGGCAAGGAACTTCACTGGCAAAGCAGGATTACCCGTCTGGGTAGCGTATCCAAACCTTTTCTGAGCAGCGCGCTGCAATTTGCAGAAAATGCCGGTTTAGGCATAAAAGATCATAAGGTCAATGTCGAAGGACTAGAAGAATGGATGGAATATCTTGAAGATCTGACGGGACGATTGAGCTATTTAAAGGAAATCGAAATTCAACCTACGGTTAAGACAATCGGTATGCTCTCCACCAAGGAAATGCTGGTACCTTCTGCTAAGTTAAAGCCGAAGAAAAAGGAGGAGAAGGAAGAAGAGGGGCCTCATATTGCTGCCTATTTCGATCTTGATCGCACCTTAATCAATGATTTTTCAGTCAAACGATTTTTAAGAACACGACTTTTAAGCGGAGATACTACCGCCACCGAATACCTGACGCAGTTTATGACTGCCATGTTCTTTTCTTTTGGTAATCGGGATTTTGAGTTTCTATCAAAAGTATCAGCATTGGGAGTAAGGGGAATTCCCGAAAAGGTATTTGCTGAATTGGGGCAATATGTCTTTGAAGGGTTCCTACTCAATACCATTTATCCTGAAGCTCGTGAGTTAATCAAACATCACATTGAAAAGGGGCACAGGGTTGTTATTATTTCAGCAGCCACCATGTATCAGATCAAACCCATCGCAAGGGAGTTGGGGATAAAAGATATTTATGGAACCCGGTTAGAAGTTCAAAATGGCAAGTTTACGGGCCGTATCGCTGAAATGTGCTGGGGTGAAGGGAAAGCCAGAGCTGCCAGGACCTTTGCCAAGAAAAACGGTATCGATCTTGCAAAAAGTTATTTCTATTCAGATAGTTTTGAAGACTATCCGTTGTTTAAAATAGTTGGTAAGCCTGTTGCGACAAATCCTGACAATACCTTATCCCAGGTAGCTTTTGAAAATGACTGGCCTATCTTACGATTTGACAAGCCGGGAGAAAAACCTATTGTCAACGGCTTGCGAACAGGTCTGGCGGCCGCAACCATTTATCCATCAGCCATGCTGGGAGCGGTAAAAGGCCTGATGACGCTATCCAAGCAGGAAGCTGCAAATACTACCTTTTCCACAATTGGCGATTTGGGAACACGATTTGCAGGATTACAAGTTTCGATAAAAGGGAAGCGAAATCTTACAGATTATCGGCCTGCGGTTTTCTGTTTCAATCATCAGAGTGCGGCAGACTTTTTTATTATTATGAAATTGCTTCGAAATGACTTCACAGCAATCGCTAAAAAAGAATTGGAAAAAACACCAATCGGCCCGGTTTTCAAAGCATTGGGGGCTATATACATTGATAGAAGCAATAAAGCGAATGCCATCGCCGCAATGGAGCCAGCAGTTGAAGCCCTCAAAAATGGTATTTCTATCGCCATAGCACCTGAAGGTACTCGCAGTGGGACTCCAGAGTTAGGTGAATTTAAAAAAGGAGCTTTCCACTTAGCAATGCAGGCAGGTGTTCCAATCGTACCAATTGTCATTAAAAACGCTTACAAAGCGATCTCTAAAGGATCGTTTATGCTACACCCTACACATATTGAAGTGGTAGTGCTTGATCCCGTAGAGACAGCACTTTGGAAGGTAAAAAATATTGACAAGTACGTAGAAGAAGTTCGTAATATGTTTGTTTCGGAGCTCTACAATTGACATATTGCTTATTTCAACTTAACCTGAAATACGCTTATGTCAATAAAAGTAGGATTGCTAGGTGGTGGTTCGTGGGGCACTACAGTAGCCTCTCTTACCGCAAAAAACAGCCCAACGACTATCTGGGCACGGAATGAAGAAACTGTCAACGAAATCAATCAACAACATACCAATTCCAGATACTTACCTGGTGCCCTACTGCACAAAGACCTGAAAGCTTCTCACTCAATTGAAGAAACAGTTAGCAATGCAGATTTGCTGGTTATGGGAATTCCTTCTCAAAATTTTAGACAAGTCCTTGAGAAGGCGAAAACACATATCAGGCCTTGGATTCCAATCATCAGCCTATCGAAGGGATTAGAAATAGGAACAAAAAAGCGCATGACAGAAGTGATCGAAGAAACCTTACCAGGTCATCCTGTTGGCGTATTAACAGGTCCTAATCTGGCAAAAGAAATTCATCATGGAATGGCTGCCGCTGCAGTAATCGCAATGGTCGACGATGTGATCGCCAAAAAACTTCAGAGTGTTTTCAATTCAGGATTATTTCGGGTTTACACCAACAATGACGTAGTTGGTTGCGAACTGGGGGGAGCTCTTAAAAACATAATGGCCATTGCCACTGGCATGGGAGATGGCGCCAATGCAGGTGATAATACGAGAGCGGCAATCATTACGCGTGGACTTTCGGAACTAACCCGGCTGGGAATTGCAATGGGAGGGAAGAGCAGTACTTTTGCCGGACTGGCAGGAATGGGCGATTTAGTGGCAACCTGCAGCAGTACGCAGAGTAGAAACCGACATGTGGGCTTTCAGTTAGGAAAGGGCAAGAAACTGGATGAAATCATCAAAGAGATGTCGGAAGTTGCAGAAGGCGTGAAGACTGCCAAAGTAGTGATGGAACTAGCCAAAACCTATGATGTAGAGATGCCCATAACGGAAGAAGTCTATAAAGTGCTTTATGAAGGCAACACCGTTCATGATGCATTCAAAGGTTTAATTAAAGTAGAAAGCGGGTCTGAAGCCGAACCAGGTTGATATGAAGATAGCAGTAGACTTTGATCAGAAATTCCAGTAAATTCTGCTGTAAAAATCAGTTTGTTGGGTAGTTGAGGAATCCAGGAATTCACAAAGTGTATTTTTAATCGGAAAATTCCGATGGATAATTTTTGCTGACTTAATTACTCAACCCAAAGGACTAATCACCAAAGAGAAATATGAAAAAATATGATCACATAATCCTGGGAACAGGGCAGGCAACAGGAACATTGTTAGGACGATTGATCCATACAGGCGCCAGTATAGCTGTAATTGAAGGAGGCAAGGTGGGAGGAAGTTGCGTCAATTATGGTTGTACACCCACGAAAGCACTGGTAGCGTCTGCTAAAGCTTTTTACAACGCAGGTCGTGGAGCTGAATTCGGTTTCACAGCCAGCGAAGTAAAACTTGATTTCCCACGTGTGAAAGAGCGAATGGATGAAATCAGAAATGGTTCCAGCAATGGACTTACTAATTGGATGGAGTCTACTGAAAATGTCGATTTATTTAATGATTGGGGCACTTTTGAAGATGATCATACGCTGAAGGTAGGAGAGGAATTACTTACTGCTGAAAACATTTACATCAATACAGGCACCCGTCCAGTTGCTCCACCTATCGAAGGCCTTGTAGATGTTCCCTGGTTGGACAGTGCCCGGCTGCTGGATCTGGAAAAGCTACCGGATCACTTGATTATTATTGGTGGTGGTTACATTGGGATAGAATTTTCGCAGGTTTACAGACGATTTGGGTCGAAAGTAACTGTGATTCAGCGCAGTAGACAAATTATGCCACGTGAAGATGAGGATGTTTCTGGTTCCGTAAAGGAATTTTTGGAGGAAGAAGGAGTTGAAATAATATGTAATGCAACTTCCCAATCGGTTTCAAAGGAGGGAAATATCATCAAACTAAAGATATTTGTTGACGGAAAAGAACAAATCATTACAGGAAGTCACTTACTGATAGCAGCTGGCAGAAAACCGAATAGTGACAAACTAAATCTTGATGCTACAGGTATCAAAACTAATTCCAGAGGCTATATCGCAGTAGATGACTTTTGTCAAACATCGGTAGCAGGCGTATTTGCTGTCGGGGATGTCAATGGTCATGGGGGATTTACACATACTGCGGTCAATGATGCAGAGATCGTGTTGGACCATTTGTTTGGTGGTAAAAGAAAGATATCGGATCGTATTCCTGTTTATGGATTGTTTACCGATCCTCCGTTGGGAAGAGTCGGTATGAGTGAAAAAGAAGCAATTGAGAAGGGGATCAATGTGATGAAAGCAACCCGTAAGATGGCCACTATCAGCAGAGCAAAAGAAATGAGCGAAACGACTGGGTTTGCGAAACTTCTGGTTGAGAAGGAGACAGACCTGGTGATCGGTGCGTCAATATTGGGAGTAGGAGGTGATGAAATCATCAATATGTTTGCTACGATTATGCATAGCAAAATACCCTGTAGACATTACCGAGAGGTGGTTTTGGTTCACCCGACAGTCTCAGAATTGATGCCGTGGGTGTTGGATACACTGGCAGGCATCATCCCGGAAGAAACGAGGGCGCAATATGCCAAATAAAAAGTGGATAAATACCGATGAACTTCTAAATATCCATATGAGCATTTTTAATCATTTCCTGTTGAAATTTTAAAAATCAGATCTGGGCAACTTCAAAATAAATTCATAAATAATCGGCTATTGAGAGATTTTGGAGTGCTTTTCAGGAGGTTAAAGCAATTTTAACCACGAAATACTCTTAAAATTTCCTACCTTTAGAATGGAAAAGAATTTTATTTTTATGGATGCAATCAGTGTGACCAGCCCGGAGGCTATTAGCGAGCCAGCAGTAAGGGCAGATCAAAAAGTATCAGCAGTCGAATTACCAACCTACCTCTATGCTACAGTTCTTGCCTCTTTCAGTATCATGATTGGGCTGATCTGGGATATCAGCTGGCATACAAGTATAGGCAGGGACGGATTATTATCGGCACCCCATCTCGCTGTTTATTTTGGCGGTGTTCTGGCAGGTATTTTTTCAGGTATCAGAGTGCTAAAAATTTCCTTTGCAGGAACCGAACGCCAAAAACAGGAAAGCCTTTCATTCTGGGGAGTTTTCAAAGGATCACTTGGAGCACTTTTTTGTATATGGGGAGCATTTGCCATGCTGACATCAGCGCCATTTGATGATTGGTGGCATAATACTTATGGGCTAGACGTTACCATACTATCACCTCCACATACAGTATTGTTGCTGGGAATGTTAACCATCCAGTTTGGTGCTATGATCACAGTCCTTTCTGTCAAAAACAGAATGAAAGCCGCAGGTTTAGTAAACCCAAAAACAGAACGCCTGCTTCGGCTATTTTTTGCGCTATCTTCAGGCTTTGTTTTATGTATGTTATTCAGTATTGCATCAGAATTTCTGGGTCGGCATGACATGCACGGTGTTTTATTTTACCAGGTATCGAGTTTCATTTTTCCATTACTGTTGGTGGCCGTATCTATTGCCGCACCAGGCAAATGGGGCGCAAGCCTCGCAGCTCTCGTCTACACTGTATTTATGGCGGCAATGGTTTGGATTTTACCGCTTTTTCCCGCAGAACCTCTATTGGGACCAGTATTGAATCCTATTACCAATTTTCAGGCTTTCGAATTCCCATTGTTGTTAATTTTTCCAGCATTAGCCATTGATCTGATCACACAGAAATTGAGTAAAAACCCATGGATCATGTCTTTGTTTTATGCTCTCGCATTTCTCGTTGTCTTATTTATTTTTCAATATCCTTTCGGTGATGTTCTGATGTCAGAATTCGCCAGAAACTGGTTCTTTGGTACTGAAAGCTGGTATTTTGGTTCAAGTCCTGACTGGATTTATCGTTTTGCTTATGCTAAGGAGATGGAATCCAGTGGAATGGTATTGGTACAAGGGTTATTGATTGCGCTCTTAGTTGGTTATGTCAGCGCACGCTTATCGATGAGGTGGGGTAAGTGGATGCAAAGTATTATGAGATAATTTGGGAAGCATGAAAAGAATCATCAGCATCATCATCATTTTTTTATTAGCGAATTCTATTAGTAACGGTCACATAGGCAGCCCGGGAGTAACGCTTGAAGGAGAAGCTGGTCCATATGCAGTCACTGTGGTGGTAAACTCACCTGACGTGATACCAGGAACTGCTACAGTAGACGTGTATCTGGTAGACCCTTCAGTCACCGAGGTACAACTGAAACCCATTTACTGGTTTGCAGGATCGTCAGGTACACCTAAAGCCGATCTGGCAATGCCGGTCCCGGGAGAAGCAGGTCACTACAAAGGAGAAATCTGGTTGATGAATCCCGGTAGTGCCAGTATAGAAATCACCGTAAAAGGCATACAAGGCGAGGGAAGTATACTACTACCGGTCATGGCAGTATCTACTGCCCAAAGAGAAATGGACTCTTCTTTAGGTTGGACACTGGCAGGATTAGGGATATTTCTCATTATCCTGATGGTGACTATCATAAGCCTGGGTACCAGTGATTCTCTCGTAAAACCAGGAGAAGAGGCCGACAGAAAGGTAAAAACCAAGCGTTGGATAGGCGCTGCGATCGGACTGGTCATTGTTGTTTCTGTTGTTTGGGGTGGTAACAGCTGGTGGGACAGCTGGACCAGTAGCTACAAACGATTCATGTATAAACCATTTACAGCCTCTTCATCAGTAACGACTCAATCCGAAAAACAAGTATTAAAGTTTACTGTAGACCCAACACTCCTTGAAGAGCTTTATTTAACCCGTAACATCAATTATCTCATACCGGACCACGGAAAGATCATGCACATGTTCCTGCTCAAAATGGGAACTCTGGAGGTTTTTGCTCATCTGCATCCATTGAGAAAAGACTCAACTGTATTCGAAACAGTCATTCCACCTTTGCCGGCAGGGGATTACTATGTATTCACAGATGTGACGCGATTGAGTGGTTTTTCTGAAACCATTGCAGATACGCTCACTATTCCCAAGCCGCAAGAACAGCTGGTAGATCAGTGGAATGATTCTTTACTGGCAGATACGGATGACACTTATTACATCACTGACCCGATCTTAAAGTCAGCCAATAAACCGGTGTTGCCAGGTGGAGACATAGTGGTTTGCGGTAGCCCCGGTAAGAAAACAATATTGCCAGATGGTTCATATGTGACATTGGAGCTACCGGAATCGAGGGAGTTTAAAAGCAATCAATTGTATCAACTGACCTTTGCCTTTGAAGATGAGGAAGGTCAACCGTCAGCGCTGGAACCATATCTTGGGATGATGGGACATGCTGTTGTTTTCAAAGAAGATGGAAGTGTATACATCCATCTACACCCGGTTGGCTCATATTCGATGGCCTCACAGGAAATTATGGAAACCAGGTTTGAAGGCCAGTCTGGTTTGTTGGATTGGGATAAGCTGCCAAATCAGCAAGTATTCAGAGATAGTGTCGATCAGGTTATTACCAAACTAAACAGCCTCTCTTATCAGGAAAGAGACAGTTTGTTAAGCATTGGGATGGATCATTCGGTAGATGATCCTGATCATCCCGATCATGCCGTCGTAAAGTTCCCATATTCCTTTCCTGAAGCAGGTCAATATAGAATATATGTGCAGATGAAACGTAACCAAAAGATTCTAAATGGCGCTTTCGATGTGGAAGTAACCGATTGATTTTCACATCAGGAAATGTCCGTGTGGGTTGAATTATTTTAATGCAACTTAAATCTTGTCTTAGCAAGTTATCAAAATACGACATATACAATTCAGGTTTCTGTTCACCTGATTTTATGACGAGTATTTTGATTTTCATTAAAATTGTGAGAAATGGCAGCATTCATTTCAGAATATCAATGAATTGTATGAGGCCTCCAGGTATAACCATTGAACGTATATTCAGAAATTTGATGTTTTTTCGATGGATTGATTAGAGCCATTCACAAAATCTTTCATACCTCCGTACAACCAAGGCATTTGAAGTCTGGATATGAAGCTTTAATGAAAAAATTCCAAAAAAATCATGTCTTTGGAAGAAGCAACTGTGGAATTGGAAGCCAGTCAGGTAATTGCACATTGTTTGCAATAAAAGAAGAACAAACGTCCCATTGACGATCTGAGATCAGCCCGGGGTTCTACTTTTCACATCAGCATCGTATGGTGTTTCCTTCAAATAGCAGGCTGAAAATTAAAATTTCAGTTCGTAAACATGCCTATAAACCCCTGAATATCAATACTTTTCTAATAGTTGAACTAACAAAAAATACTATTTCAAAACTTTTTTTACGCACAACGGTAACCTTTTCATAATTAGTGTTTTATTTAAATTGATGGCTTTAGTTCCGACAAAT
>JBCBHL010000288.1:0-9648 GCA_038525605.1 Bacteroidota bacterium | reverse complement strand
TCCCGATAATCACAAGCACTATTGGGTGAGCGCTGCGGAGATAGACAAATTGTTGGACAAACTTCTAATGTCTTTCAGGTATCTGTTGATGATCTGTCTCTTTTCAGGATGTTCAGGCAGCCAGTTTCTTCCTTTATCCAACAATTTGTCTATCTCCGCAGCGCTCACCCAATAGTGCTTGTGATTATCGGGACAGGGGATTAGGATATATAGTTGCGACAATAAGTTTTGTAATGTATTCTTAGTAGATAATCTACAGTCGTAATACCTGCTTTCGCCCCACTCTGGAAATTGATTATCAAGTTGAAGTCTGTTGATATGTATTTGATAACCAAGCGGTTCAAAGAGTTTTCTGATCAGTAACTCACCACCTTTCAAAGCGGGCATTGTAGGGATTTGAACCTCAAATTGAAATTCCTGATCGATCAGTTCCGGGTGGGCACTGCAATTTCCATTCAGTGCGGATGAAAATGCTTTGGCAATAGCAACACTTAAATAGGAAGTTGCCACATAAGGCCTGTCGTTAACATATTGACTTAGTTTAAAATCAGAGTTGTCTTGCTGACTTTTTCTGACCAGATCAACAGAGTTAATATCAAGCAGCAAGCATACTTCGCAATGATTTTTCTCAAATACGGGATAAAATATATGAGCCTTTCCGGCAGGTAAATCCACTGATTGAAGTCTATCAGGATGTTTGTGCAGTAAAAAACTGAGATTTTCGGCAGATTGCTGTTTTGCTTTTATACTTAGAATCATAGTGAATAATTATGATTCCAAAACAAAACCTTATCAACGCAGTTTTTTTGCGTTGTGAAAAATTACTTGAAATTAATATCCACTTCCTGATCAATTTGCAGAACCGATTCCTGGTCAAACTTCGTTTTGAAAAGTGTAATCAAAGAGTCTATTTTCTGATTTTCTGAACCTGAATTTTCGTGAATATAGATGAGAATGGCTGACTTTTCACGGTATTTCTGTCCACTACTACTTTGCCAGTACCCATCTCCTCTCAACTCGGTGAACCCACTCAGTATATTTTCAATCACGTCGGTTTTGAATGTCTGCCAATCAGCTTCAGGTATCGGTCCGGCAGAGTTTGATAATCCAAAATACAGCTCGGTTTTGATCTGTTTATTTTCTTGCTGTGGCTCAATGCATCCCAACATTAAGAATGCTAATAGGAAGCAGGCGAAGGTAAAGTTATTCATCCTGAAAATTAGCAATTTCCCAAAGAAGAAATGCAGATTGAAGCTGGCAATGTAATAACAGTTGGCAGGTATGGATCGAGAGATGCCCCCTTGCTACCTGTCAACTGTTACATTGTATTCACGATGATTTAAGATGTAATCAACTCATTGATTTTGCATTATTCAGTTTTTAGTCCATTGACCGGATTAGATTTTAGTACCTTTCCGATTTGCGAAGCGATTACAGAAACAAGTACCACAACAAGTATAGCTACCGAAATAATAACCCCGGAATAATCAGGAGACTTCTGGTCCGGAAACATCATTTGTATATTTGCCCTTATCAATAAATAGCTCACTGGCGCACCTACGACGATAGCAATTAAAGATAAACTGATGTATTGTTTGTAAACATCTGAAGCAAGGTTTTTCAGTCCTGCGCCCAGAACTTTCCTGATGCTAAACTCTCTGATTCTCCCGGAAATATTGAGCTTCACAAGACCATAAAGTCCCAGACTGGCCAGAATCGTCAATATTACAGCTATAGCGGTCATGAATTTTCTCATATTGATGAGATCTTGTTGAAAACCTACCCAAATTTCATCCTGATAACCACCCTGGAATGGGGTTTCCGGAAACAATGCAGACCAGTTACTCTCAAGATCTTCATATACTTTTTCATTACTGCCAGCTCTTACTTTCATGGCAATGAATTGAAAATCAGATTCATCGGCAAGCGTTATAATTGTAGGTCTGTTTTCGTAGTAGAAATTCTTGAAGTGAAAGTCTTTCGCTACACCGATAATTTCATGCCTGACACTGTCAATTTTGAAAACTGTACCCAATGGGTTTGCCAACCCAATGTTTTGAACAAACTGCTCATTCACTACTATACTTTTAAAATCACTGGTCTGATTTTTTCTGAATGTTCTACCGCTTTTAAGATCGATACCCATCGTTTGAAGATAATCAGGTCCTACCTTCATTTCGAAGACTTCATACTGGTGGTCCGGACTATGAAGAACGGTTTTTTCCAGGCTTTTTCCCAAATGGTGAACTGTTCCAGCTGTTGACACCACATCCGGATTCTTTTCCATGAGGTCTTTTAACTGACCAAAAGCTTCAGGATTGGAGAACTGTGCGTATATGGAGTTTTTTTCATCATAGCCCCAGCTTCTTTCCGCCTGATAGGCGGTATTCTGAGCATACATAACGGCACCTGTGATACCAATACAAGCGAGTACTAACTGGATTCCCAGGAACACTTTAGTGACCGGATTCTTCTTACCAAACTTTACTGAGCCTTTAAAAATATTTACTACACTAAACTTTGAAATGTAAAACGCTGGATACAAACCTGATATAACTCCGGTTAAGACAAGTACAGCCCCGAGAAACAACCACAGATCAGAATCGAGAAGCTGTAGTTTTAGTGGCATTTCTGAAATATCTCTGAACCATGGCAGAAAGATGGAAATGGCAAGAAACAAGCCTATGATTCCCGCAATAAACGTAATCAACAAATTCTCAGACATAAACTGAGAAATCACCTTTTTTCTATTAGCTCCAATAACCTTCCTTAAACCAATTTCTTTCAATCTTCCTGATGCTGACACAACACCAATGTTGATGTAATTAAAACAAGCCAATAGTATCATGAAAAGCGCAACGATTGGTAGTGTTACTCTGCCTTCCCATGAGGCGTCATAGGAAATGTCATCAACGATGTGCCTTGATTTCAAATGTAAATCATGGATAGTAACAAAATCAAAGGAAGTTATTGGCCAATCTTTTTCCACTGTATTTTGCAGTGCAATGTACTTATCCATTTTCTGGCTGATAAATTGCATATCTGACGGCTCTTCTACATGAAGCAACAGGCCATCGAGCAGTGTCTTCCAGTTATTCAAAGCCATATCAGGTTGAGCAATCTGTAGGTTTTCGAAGTTCATCAAAAAACCAAATTCGATGATTCTTGCATCAGGAAACGCTTCTGCGACTCCCGAAACCTGGAAAGTCTTACTATTATTTTCGCTAAACTTTATCTGAAGACTTTTGCCTATTGGATTGTCATATCCAAAGTATTTTATCGCCATCTCCTCACTGAGGATG
Source organism: Bacteroidota bacterium (assembly GCA_038525605.1). GTDB lineage: Bacteria > Bacteroidota > Bacteroidia > Cytophagales > Cyclobacteriaceae > JANSWY01. Next base: position 6,346 of record JBCBHL010000288.1, on the reverse strand, counting down.
ACACTGTTCATGTCATTGAGAGATGATTTTTGTCCCCATTTAAGAGGGAAAGTCATCATATCGAGAAATGCAGGATCTGTAAAACGAATGCTTTCATTAAAAACCTTGTCCTGAAATTTCACCACTGCGCCTGCATCATGCACTCTCGACATATTTTTGATAGCAGGGAAATCTGCCAACATCATTTCGGCCATTGGAGCCGGAGACTTTCCGTATTGTTCAGTCTCTCCTTCTCTATCTACACTGAACGTTGTTAAATAGACTTCATCTTTGTTCAGATGATGATGGTCAATACTAAAATCATTGTCCATAAATGAATAGACGACCATGCAAATTCCAATTGCCACGGCTAGTCCAAAAACATTGATAAATGAGGTAAGCGGACTTTTTTTCATTGTCCGCAGCGTTGTTTTAAAGTAGTTGTTATACATAGTTATACTTGAGTTATTGAGTCCTTTTGGTGCTTTCCATGCGTAGGGTTGAAAACATCTGATAACATCCCAGGTGTACAGGAGTCTCGCTTTTCTAATGCTTTTATCAACTGCTCTTTCATGGAAGAATTCCTCTAAATCACCGTGCAATTCTTCATACATCTCCGGTTTGCAGTAGAGTTTGAAAAAATAGTGAGGGAGTCGAGGTATTTTGAGTTTTTTGTCCATGCCGATCTGTTAAAATTTCAATGCGAGATCAGGAATCTGCTGTCTCAGGCTCATCCTTAAATTCATAGATTCATCGAGGGCATTTTTACCGAATGGAGTGATATTGAAAAGGCGTTTTCTTTTGCCTCCCCGCTTTGATTCAGCATCACCAAGCCTTGAGCTCAACATGCCTTTTTTTTCAAGCCGATACAATGATTTATGTACAGCGCTTACATTGACTGACCGACCGGACTGGTCAATAATCTCTTTGGTGATGGCGACAGCATAGGCATCATCATAAAGCACCCCTACTGTCAGCAAAACGATCTCTTCAAATTCTCCCAGATTAGTTCTTGACATGTAATTAAATTTACTTTTGTCTGTAATATAGGGAAAAATATTAAATTTACTTTTGTCTGTAAAATAAATCCTGAAATAAATAACCTTAATCAATAGATGGTCAGTTTAGTGGTTTGACTAAAAAAAAGGCGCCATATTCATTTTGTATTATATAAATATGACGCATTTAAATGATATTGATGAAAGATCAACATCCATCCTCATGATTATTAAGTCACTGAATCATTCAGCTTTGAGGCCATTGACAGCACTTGATTCACTCACACGCTTGATTTGAATTCCAATAATGGCCAGAATGACGAGCACCATAATCGAACCGGAGAAGATGAAGAATGAATAGTTCATTGGCATGTGATATCTGTAGAATGTTTTAAAGATTGTTTCTGTTACCTCATAACTAATCAAGCATCCTAGTAGCAGTGCAATGGCAAATACCGCAAGATACTGCCTGAGAATAATTGAACTAACATGTTGCAAGCTAGCTCCTAGCACCTTCCTAATGCTAAATTCCTTAGATCTTCCCGAGATATTGATAGCAACCAAACCGTAGAGACCAAGGCCGGCCAGAATTAAGACAATAACTGCCAGGGTTCCCCAGATATTGCTGCCGGCTGTTAAGCTTTCGAAATACCTACCCCATGTTTCCACTTGTAAGCCTCCGTCAAAGGGGATTTCCGGAAATAAGTCAGACCAGGCATTTCTTAAGTCTTCTCTCACCTTCAGTTCGGCACCTGGCTTCACTTTTAGACTTATAAATTCATAGTTTTTCGGGTTTCCAACGACTAAAAATGTTGGTTTCACGTCGTTAGAAAAACTTGTTAAATGGAAGTCATGCACAACTCCACTAATGTAATATCTGTTTTCATCGATTTTAAACACCTCACCTATGGGATTCTCCAAACCAAGGTTTGCTACCATTGTTTCATTTACGAGTACAGATTTGCCGTCACGGTTATGAGTGGAAGACACATTGTTTTGAAAGCCTGAGCCTTCCTTAATGCTGATACCCATTGTTCGAAGATATTCATGGTCTACCCCTATCATGCTCACTTCATACTTTCTTTCAGGTAGGGAAATGTTTACTGAAGCGCTTATCCTGCCAAGATGATGTTTGGAACCTGAAATCGACAGGACATCAGGATTTTGCTCCATTACTGCTTTGAGCTTCTTAAAATAGCTATAGTCATGTATATGGGCATAAACTACCTGATCTTTGTTGTACCCCCAGGATCTGCCTGATTGATAATAGGAATTTTGCATAAACAATACAGCAACAGAAATGATGATGCACGCCAACATGATTTGAAAACCAAGGAAGAGTTTGGTTAAAAACCCTTTTCTGCTAATTTTAAAAGATCCTTTGAAGATCGCTGCGATTTGAAACTTTGAAACGTATACTGCCGGATACAGCCCTGATATCAGGGCAGTGAAAAGGAGTATTGCAGGTAGGAATGCCCATAATTTAGGATCATATAGCGTAAATCCGAGATTGAATCCCATAGTTTCTTCTAACCAGGGAATAAACAAGCCGGTACCCATCAGAACACCGATCACCAGAGCTACAGCCATCATAAACACGTTTTCCAACATAAACTGCACGATGATCATCTGTCTGCTGGCACCAATCACTTTTCTAAGACCAATTTCCTTTAATCTTTTAGATGCTGAAACAATAGCAATGTTGATGTAATTGGAGGCAGCTAAAACAATCACAAAAAAACCAATCAATGAAAATGTGATAAAAGAACTGTAAAACATGAAATAGCCACTACCTAAAATATTGAATTTGATTGAAGCTGATTTTTTGTAAAGCGTCTTAAAAGGTTGTAGTGAAAACGCAGATGCTTTCCAGTTATCAGCCATGGCATTTTGCTGTTCAATGTATCGTGCCATCTGTTCAGTAACAGCTTCCGCATCCTCAGCATTCTTTAGTTGAATAAAGGTGGCACTGATAAAGCTACCCCAATCATTGAGATGATTGTCGGGCTCTGCTAATTCATTGTTATCAAAGTTGATGAGAAAAGTAAAACCAATTGAACTTGATTCAGGGATTTTCTCAGACACACCTGAGATTTCGTAATTTCTACTTTCTCCATTTTTAAAAGTGATTTTTAAAGTTTGACCAACTGGGTTTTGATCATCAAAATACTTTTGAGAGGTCTCTTCGCTTAAGATGACGTGGTTGGGTTTTTGCAAAGATGATGGATTGCCCCATTTAAGAGGAAAGGTAAACATTTCCAGAAATTCCTCATCCACAATTTTGACACGCTCATAAAAGACTTTATCGTCATCATACTTCACGACCACACTGGCCTTATTGATCCGACATCTTTTTTTGACCTGACTAATGTCATTCATCAGAGCATCTCCGATAGGTGTTGGCGTGAGACCATATTCCTGCATAGTACCATCTCTGTCTACGTAAAAGGTAGTAAGGAACACCTTGTTTTTATGCTTGTGAAATTGATCAATGTCGTAAACGTAGCAATAGAATGCATAGGAAAGCATACAAATACCAATTGCTACAGATAAACCAATTAGATTAATGAATGAGCTTAAAGGATATTTCATAAAAGCTCTGACTGTTGTCTTGAAGTAGTTTTTAAACATGTGAGTATAAATTATTGACCTGAGTGTTGTTTTGACTTTAATATTGGTAAACTCTTCTTTCGCTACGGCTGGAATATCTCCAAATTCTACCACAGCAATGTCAAATGCTTCTTTTTCAGTATAACCTTCCGAGACAAGATCTTCTATATGATCCCGTAGGTGTAGTTCCATCTCACGGATTGCTCCTTCGTCAAAAGAACGTTGTTGATAAAGGTTGCTTAACCAGCTTTTTATTGATTTTTCCAGTTGAAACATGATTTAGCTGGTTGGTTTGACTTCCCACAAGGCATTCAATACTGCATTTACCTGAGTCCATTGTTCCTTTTCAGCAATGAGTTCCTTCTTTCCTGCCTCAGTGATCTGGTAGTATTTCCTGGGTCTTTCGTCGTCTTTAACAGACCATTTGGATTCTATTAACCCTTCTTTTTCTAGTCTGTGAAGTACAGGATAGAGCATTCCATCAGAATATTTCATCAAACCACCAGATAGCTCCTTTATCTTTTTAATGATCAGATAACCATAGCTGTTTCCTTGTTTGAGAATGCCCAGAATGATAGGTTTGGTAGATGCTGCAGTGAGATTTTTAGAGATCATATCGAATAACACTTTGAGTTTGAGAATACAATATAATTCTATATACATAGAATACCAAAGTATAATTGATAATATAGTATAAAATGGTCTTTAATTGTTTTTACCTATCATCAGACCCTGATTGAATTTAAAGGCTAAGCCCATCACAACGTATATGTCTCTATTACCACCAAAGGTGCGAGATCAATTCAAGTGTTTGAGGTGTGATTGAAAAGTATTAACACAGTATCTACTAGTGTAGACAATCATTAAACTTCATTCAAGTATGTAATAGATGCAGGTTTGATTTTCCTACCTGCCTATCTGAAAATATTCTACTAATACCAAATCCGACCGTGAGAGTCATCATTGTTTGTGAACAATCTGTCTTAGACTGAACCATATAGTAGCCTTTATTTATCTCAGGTAATGCTTCTGGATTTGACGATAAAGTCGTATTTTCATTTATATCAAAGCGGATACCGAAAAGCTTTAAAAGAGTAGGTTAACTAATTATCACTTAACAATTATGAAGAGCAAACTAAAACTCGGGGATCTTAAAGTGCAAAGTTTCGTCACGACAGGTTCCGATGTAAACGCTGAAACATTAAAAGGAGGAACATTTGGAGATCCAATAGAAACCAATTTTAATTGCCCGGGATATACGCAACTGTGTCAGACCGAAAACCCATTTGTATGTAATACGCAAAATTTCAACCAATGTGGAACACCTCCGATCACCCAGCAATATTTCGGATGTAACTATGAATCGGTATTAATTATTTGTAGGCCGACAAGAGATGGTGGATCACTTTGCTAATAATCAAAAGGAGTGTTTCTTATTGAAATAAACATTTATCGCTATAGAACACAGTTTTTACCAGAATATACTTCACCCCGGAATAAGTCTTTCACATCGATTGATTGCTTCATTTCCGGGGTCTTTTATATGGCTGCTGATTGATATTATAGTTGATGAGCTCTCCATCATCAATACTAATGAACAAGCTAATTTTCAATCCAATCAATGGCAAATACCAGAGGTTTACACGAATATTATGAAATGGAGATTGAAGTAAAAGCGTTCAATACTTACCATAAATGAAGGCAACACATCAATTCTTTAGAGTGTATTCAGCCTATTGCTATTAGATCACAACCTGTATTAATATCAATTTATTACTTCTCTATTTGCTTAATTAGTTGTATTTTCATTCTGTAAAAGCGGATGCCGAAAAGCTTTGAATAGAGTAGGCGAACTAATTATCATGAAAAACAATTATGAAGAGAAAACTAAAACTCGAAAGTCTTAAAGTAAAAAGCTTTGTTACTGAAGACACTGATTTAAACGCTGAAACTTTAAAAGGAGGAACTGGAACTATTCCAATTCTTACAAATGCCGGACCGGCATGTCAAATTTTTGTTTCTCAAAATTGTCCTACCAGATTTGCTCTGATCTGTAATCAAATTACACAGAACATTCTACAGTGTGGGACTCCTCCAGTTACACTTCAAATCAATTGTAATCAGGTATCTGTAAACAATATTTGCATTGTTCCGACCGTAGTTGGTACTTTTTGCTAGACATTTTAATCCCTTCTGATATCAGAGGGGATTACTTCACGAACCGTTTTCTAACGACGAAACCTTCAACTTGAACCTCAAAATAATACACACCCTGAATAAATTCACGAATATCGAATGGCTGATTCATCTCACGGGTATTTTTTCTGGAAGTCATTGTCCTGATTTGCCTGCCAGCCTGATCAAGGATTGTAAATTTCACTGTTCCGGAGTACTGATTGTTTAGCCGAACATTGATCAGATCATTAGTGGGAACAGGAAATAACTTAATGGTGTTTGAAGTAATGCTTTGAGAAGCATCTGTAACTTTATTAACTGTAATTGAAGCAATTATTTCATTACTTTCAGTAATTCCGTCAGATATTTTAACCGGCACGTTTAAGGTTCCGGTAAAGTCAACGACGGGAGTTAGTTCATCACCTTCAAAAGTGTAATTATCTCCCTCTGATATGATGACAGAAAAATCTAAAAGTGATTGATTATCAGGGTCTGAAAACACAAACTGTTCTGAAAGCAGCCTAATAGATTCTCCGGATGTAACCATCAATTCTGATCTTACACTCTCCAATACCGGCTGGTCG
>JBCBHL010000287.1:0-9650 GCA_038525605.1 Bacteroidota bacterium | reverse complement strand
CCAAAAAAGATGATTAATCTTTTTGAAAAGTATTTAAGTAAGGGTGTTTTGGATAGTCCTCTGGAAAAGGGACAGCTTTTTAAGGATGAAGAGATATTAAATTATACCTTTATTGATGAACCTCCTTTAAAGCGGAAAACATACCTGAAATTCTCACCTAATGACCTGTATACTTTTGGATTAATCAATTATTTGACTACTCCTTATTTTCATAACATAACAAGACATGTTCGAAATTATGGTGATAAGCTGATGGTGTCAACTTCTTATATTCTGGATCATCTCTACAAATTTCATAATGAAGGTTTTTCCTGGAGAAATCTAGAGGTTACTCCGGAAATTATTGACGTGAATAAAGCACCAGTACTGAGAAAATTAATTGGTGAAATTGTGGATTTTCTTGCCTATTCTAACCTTAAAATAATCACTAGTGGTTTGTATGATTATAAATTTAATAGCCGTATTGCTCAGGAAATTGATTATTTATCTAAAATATCTGAGCATGAATCTGCCGCTTTTAATTTTACACTCGATGAATCACAAGAGATTAAAAAGCATTATAAAAGAAAACTACACTTAATTCTAAAAGAAAACCCATTTGCTTCAAAAAATGAGATGAAAAACAATACATCAAATTATTTTGAATTTATCCATTCAATAGCATTGATACAACAAAGCCTTGGAGACCTTTATTATTATGATCAGGAGTATGATGATGCTATCACTAGTTATCAAAATGCAATTCATATGTTTAGGAATAATGATGGTGATCCTTTGCCTGTGGATCTTATGATTATTTACACCAGAATTATGTTGAAACTGTGTCAGGCTTTGGAAAAAAAGAAATCCTATCACTCAGCACTGATGGGGTATTCGAGCCTAACACAAGTAATATTGCTTAGTATGGATGTGAATATCGTTCAATTAGGTCTTAAAAAAAGCAAGTTGTACGGTAGCGGATTACGCTATATTCTTAAAGGTGATGAAAAATTTAAAGAGCATCATTACAGCTATTTTGGTGATTTTGTTGATAAAAAATTTGCAGGCACTAGGTTTAAGTTGCTACAAAAGACGATGACGGTTGAGAATATGCGATTGATGTTTCAACCTTTTATATCTAAGTTATACGCTATTGAGAAAGTTAAAAATGGAGGTGTTACCTGGGACGATATAGAAACTTGTCTGGATGAAATTGCATTTGTCTTAAACCTTGCATCTGAAGAAACAAGGAAAATACTTGAAGCTGAATATTACAATAAAATAGGTGATTTATTGTTTTACAAAAACATTAGTTCAAAAAAACTAATGGAAAAATCGGCTATTCAAAAATCAAAATATTTTAACAAGTTTGATGATAGTCCATCTTGTAGCATATTCTACAAACAAGTGATGCTTTTATGCACTGGTAACTCAGTTGAAAGTACTCCTGTTAAGGAGTATTTACATAAAACTTTGAAGAAGGCTTGGTTTAAAACATATTATGCAGATTGCAGGTTTGACCAATTAAAAACATTAGCAAATAATCTTAGTGACCTAGGTGACTCTTTAATTCCCTGCTCTAACATCAGATTCCCACTAAAGCATTTGTGGGACAAAAAATTGAATTCGGATTTAGCCTTATCTACCGATAATGATGCAAATTCAGCTAATTGCAAGGCGTATTTGAAAAATAGAGATGAAATATCAGATAAAGTTAAGTATTTGAGGGATTTTAGCGATTTGCAAGATGCTATTGCATGTTTTATCTATTCTCACAAAGCCCATGTCTTTAACAATGACCACAAAAGAGCGTCATTCCAGTATTTGAAAATACTTCATTTGATTGTATCAAAATGCGAATTAACTGAACTCAGAAAGACAAATGTTAAGTATATAAAAAGTAACCTTATCAGAAATATTTTAGTTTCTTTATATAGGTCATACAGTTCTTCAACGAGACCTGAGTTAGCAAAATTGATGAGTATTTTTAAAATTGAAGGAGATCCTTCTGATCAATTTGCAGGGTATATTCTCAATCAATTGCCTCCGATTGGAGAAGTGCAGGAGGTAATCGCATTATTTAACTACATTAGAATTTACTCTGCAGAGGCGGAAAGCATAGCATTACACCAATTATCACCTGGCTATTATCCAAACATATCTCAAATGTATAGTAGGGCAGTGCAACTAAGTGTAAAAGTCAGAGCTAATAATATGATCTACTTAAAGCTAATTGGTATTAGTGGGAAGAATAAGAAAAAGGAAAAAAATATTAAACTTGAAAGCCTTGATCTGGATGTCAAATTTGCAGATGGTGAAAACTACTTTCAGAGGAAGGGCGTCACTAAGAAAAACGCAGCAAACTATCTGATCGCAGATTCTATCTACTGCCTGACTGAATTGATTCGCCTATTGCAAAATTTTGGAGTAACGTATACAGCGAACAATTCCTTTTATGGTTTTGCCTACGAAAAAAGGGCATTATGGTGCACTAGATTTGAAAATTTTTTAAAACTATATAAGCAAAAGTCTGGTACTAATATTCAACCTCAACTTTATAATATGGTTAGAACTTTAGTTGGAGCCGAGTCCTTGGAAAAGCTCAGACCCTATTTTAATCTAGAGAATGCTGTTAATTATTATACAAAGTGTCTCGAATTGCATAATCATAAATATGTTTACGACGGTGTAATCAGTTCAATGCATTATATGGATGATAATTTTAATGATGATTACCTTCATTTTTATTCGGCGTTGGAGAGAAGTAAATTAGAAAAAATTAGAAGTAAGCGAGATGATATAAGTGATGAGCTAAATAAAGATTCAAAATTGTATAATATTGACAAGTATCTGATTAGTATTTGATACTATAAGATATAAACGTTTAGGTTTTAACATCTAGTTAAAGATGTACTATGTAATATAACTCTAGAAAATTGGTTTCGTTTAAAAAGGCTTATGTTTGAAATTTGGTTTATCCAGCCTATCCTGATTATCTTTAATCTTTCCATAAACCAAAACATTGAACGAAGCTAATACACGCAGGGAACTAATCGACAAGCAACTCCAAAAGGCAGGGTGGAAGCTCGATGATGCCAGTCAGGTGGCTAAAGAGCATCCCATTGATAAACCAGATTCCGGAAATGTCAACGATACACAGGCTCCTTATGGCACAAGAAAGCTGTTTGCTGATTATGTACTGTTTGCAAAGAATGGTAAACCAATTGCCGTGGTAGAAGCTAAAAGCGCTGATAAAGATGCTAGGACAGGTAGGGAACAAGCCAAAAACTACTGTTTGCTACTGCAGCAGCAATATAACTGTGAATTGCCTTTCTGCTTTTACAGCAACGGAGATCATGTCTATTTCTGGGACATTGGAGAAGTGCCTCCGAAACAGGTAGTAGGCTATCCCTCACGTTCTGACCTGGAACGCATGCAAACGATCAGGAAGCAACAGCGTCCACTGGCTGATGAATTAATCAATCCGGCTATTGCCGGAAGAGATTATCAGATCTCCGCTATCAGAAAGGTGATGGAAGGTGTGGCTCGCCGGAAAAGTAAATTCCTGCTGGTGATGGCTACCGGAACAGGGAAAACCCGAACCTGTATTGCACTGATAGATGCACTGATGAGAGCGGGTAGAATAGAACGCACCCTGTTTCTGGTAGATAGAATCGGTTTGCGGGAACAGGCAGTGAAAGCTTTTAAAGAACATTTACCCAACGAACCCATCTGGCCGAAGGATGGAGAAAAAAGCATAGCAGACGACAGACGCATCTTTGTTGCTACCTATCCTGCCATGCTGAATATTGTCAGGGATGAGGAAACGGTGTTGTCACCCTACTTTTTCGATCTGATTGTCATCGATGAAAGTCACCGCTCGATCTACAATACCTATCAGGAGATTTTGCAGTATTTCAATACGCTGACGCTGGGACTGACCGCCACACCTACGGACATCATCGATCATAATACATTCCAGTTGTTTGACTGTGAAGATGGTCTTCCTTCTTTTGCCTACACTTATGAGGAAGCTGTCAATAATGTGCCGCCATACCTTGCGAATTTCGAGGTGATGAAAATCGGTACACGATTTCAGAATGAAGGCATTAACAAACGAACCATTTCGCTCGACGATCAGATGCAGCTGATCAGAGAAGGAAAAGAAGTGGCAGAAATCAACTATGAAGGTACGGAGTTGGAAAGAACGGTTACCAACAAAGGAACGAACCGTGCCATTATCAAAGATTTTTGGGAGGTTTGTGTGAAAGACCCGAATGGTGTATTGCCCGGCAAAACGATCCTGTTTTGCGCCTCTATCAGTCATGCCCGACAAGTGGAAGACATCATCAATCAGGAATATGCGCACTACGGTGATAACATCGCCCGGGTGATTGTTTCTGAGGATCGGTCGGTCTATGGCAAAGGAGGATTGCTGGAGCAGTTCTTACAACAAGATATGCCGCGAATAGCCATTAGTGTAGACATGCTCGATACAGGAATCGATCTGCGGGAGCTGGTGAACCTCGTTTTTATGAAGCCCGTCTATTCGTATACCAAATTCTGGCAGATGATCGGGCGGGGGACGAGATTGCTGGATTCGGCCAAAATCAAAGAATGGTGTCCGGTGAAAACGAAGTTCTTCATCATGGATTGCTGGGACAATTTTGAGTATTTTAAACTCAATCCCAAAGGGAGGGAATTGAAACCTACCGTACCGCTTCCTGTCCGCTATGCCAAAGTCATCATCGATAAGCTTGCAGTTGCTACAGCAATAGCCGAAGATGACATTGCCCTGAAAGAGGGGAGCAGGTTACAGGTACTGGCCGATGAATTGCCAGACAAGTCTATCAAAATTAAACAGGCCAAAAGCGACATTGATCAACTCTATGAAGCTGACTTCTGGACGTCCTTAACAACTGAAAAAATCACTTTTTTAAGTGAACAAATACAGCCGCTTTTTGCGACACTGGCGCAGGTTAACTTCAAAAGCATGCGATTCCGCATGATGGTACTGGACACATCGCTTGCGTTGCTGGCTGATGATATGGAGCGTTATGAAAGCCTGAAAGATTCGCTTAAAGAATTTATTGTCCTGCTACCGCTGGCAGTCAATAAGGTCGCCCGCCATGAAGACCTGATCAGGAGCGTATTGGGTAATCGTTTCTGGCAGGAGGTAACGGATGATGATTTTGATATGCTTGCCGATACACTGGAGCCCCTGATTTACCTCATTGAAACTGAAAGCAGTGCGGGAGGTATGAGAAAGCTCAACCTCTCCGATACGATCGAAACCAGGGAAATGGTGGAGTTTGGTCCGGAGAATGAAGCTGTGAGCGTAAGCCGATACCGTGAGATGGTAGAAAGTAAAATCAGGGAGTTGACCGCTACCAACCCTATTCTGCAAAAGCTACAAGCAGAAGAGGAGCTTAGTCCGGATGAGCAGGAAACCCTGGCCGAAGAACTATATACTGAAAATCCGCATATTACCGAGGGACTCCTCAGGAGAGTTTATCAGCAGCAGCAGGCAGACTTTTTACAGCTGATCAAACACATTCTCGGAATTGAAATACTGGAAGCCTTTGAAGAACAGGTAAGCAGGGCAGTAGCGGATTTCATAGCTGGCCATACCTGGCTTACCAGCAGGCAGATAGATTTTTTACAGGCCATAAAATCCTATATTCTGCAAAAAGGATCGATAGAAAAGCGGAATTTAACAGAAGCTCCTTTTACTTTACAACACAGCAAGGGCGTGCTGGGTGTCTTCTCACCACCCCAGATCAAGGAATTATTGAAACTAACAGAAAAATTTGCAGCATAAATGAGTTTACTAAGCAGCAACCCAACGATAGCCTCCAAAATCAAAGACCTCTGGCAGAAGTTTTGGAGCGGAGGCATTTCCAATCCAATTACGGCGATAGAGCAGATTACTTATTTGCTGTTTATGAAGAAGCTCGATGAACAGGATGCTGCCGAAGAAGGGTTTGCCAGTTTTAACGACGAGGAATTTACCTCTCGTTTTGTCGGTACATTTTACCTCACCAAGGAAGACGAAAAAGAGCAGAAAAACGGTATTGACAAACAATCACTTCGCTGGAGTAAATTTAAAGGGATGCCCTCTGAAGAAATGCTCAATCATGTTTCGAGAAATGTCTTTCCTTTTTTGAAAACACTTGGCAGTGAAGGATCATCCTTTGCCAAACACATGGGCAATGCTGTCTTTATTATCCCGAAACCTTCGCTGTTGACAGAAGCTGTGATATGTGTCGATTCCATTTTCGAGGAAATGGAAAAAGATGCCGGAGAGAACGGGCAGGATTTCCAGGACATCCAGGGGGATGTCTATGAATACCTGTTGAAGGAAATAGCCTCTGCGGGAAAGAACGGTCAGTTTCGCACACCCAGACACATCATCAAACTCCTGGTAGAACTGGTCAACCCGCAACTGGGACAAAAAGTTGCTGACCCTGCCTGTGGTACAGGTGGTTTCCTGCTGGGAGCCTATCAATATATCGCTACTGGGCTCAATAAAGAAAATGATAAAGTAGCAGACGAAGATGGATTTATCCGCAGTAGTAGAAATACAGGATTGACGGAGGATGCTAAAACAACTCTGAATGACACACTCTTTGGCTATGACATAGACCAGACGATGGTAAGGCTTGGACTAATGAACCTGATGATGCATGGCATAGACCAACCAAAGATTGACTACCAGGATACCATGAGTAAGAGCTATGTAGAAAAAAGCAATTATGATGTGGTATTAGCTAATCCGCCTTTTACGGGCAATATTGACAAAGGCGATATCAATGAGGAATTGACGCTTAATACCACAAAAACAGAATTGCTATTTATAGAACGTATCTATCAGATGCTGTGCAATGGTGGCACTGCCGGGATCATCATTCCGCAAGGGGTATTGTTTGGGGCAGGAAAAGCCTTTGTAGAAACCCGCAAGATCATGATAGAGCAATGCGAGTTGAGAGCGGTAGTAAGTATGCCCAGTGGGGTGTTTAAGCCCTATGCAGGAGTCAGTACAGCTATTTTGATCTTTAACAAGGGGGGCGAGACAGAAAATGTCTGGTTCTATGACATGACCAGTGATGGCTATAGCCTCGATGATAAGCGAAATAAGCTGGAAGGCTATGGCGACCTGCAGGACATTGTAAGCCAGTACAAAAACAGAGATGCTAATACAGCACAAGATCGAAAAAATAAGTACTTTTTTGTGCCCAAGGCGGAGATCGAAGGAGAAGACTATGACCTCAGCTTTAGCAAGTATAAGGAAGAAGTCTATGAAGAGATTGTCTATGAAAAGCCGGAAGTAATCCTGCAAAAGCTGATAGGCAAAGACGGCACAGGCGGACTGGAAAAAGAAATTGTAGACGGACTGAATGAGTTGAAAGGGATATTGGGATGAGGGCTAAGGAATATATATTAGACGAAGTTTTTACCAGAATAAAAAATGGTGTTTCAATTAAACAAATAAAAGGAGGAGCTGGAATACCAATAACTAGAATTGAAACAATTGCAAATCGGTATGTAGATGATACCAAATTTGGATACGCTGATATAGAAGATGATAAATATTCTGATAGTTACCTTAAAAATGGTGATATACTATTGTCTCATATAAACAGTCTAAAGCACATTGGTAAAACCGCCTTATTTGAGGGTTTTCCATATGATGTTATCCATGGGATGAACCTTGTAGGTTTAAGACCTGATGAAAAGAAGGTAATTCCTCAATATGCTTTTCAGTTTTTTCAAACAGATCATTTTTATAAACAAATTCTGAAGTTTGTCAAAAAGTCAGTTAATCAAGTTAGTGTCCCGGTTTCTGCGATAAAGAAAATCAAAATCCCATTACCTTCCCTCGACGACCAAAAGCGTATTGCCTATCTGTTGACCAGGTGTGAGGAGTTGATCGGGAAACGAAAGGAAAGCATTACCCTGCTGGATGACTATGTCAAAAGCGTGTTTTTGGAGATGTTTGGGGATCCTGTCATCAATACCAAGAATTATAAGAAAACAGAACTTCAAAATGTTGCAAATGTAATTTCAGGTTTTCCTTTTAAAAGTAATCGATATTCAAATAAGAAAGATGCAATAAAAATATGTGGTGGTTTGATTATTTCTCCAAATCGCATTGTTTGGGAAGATGCAAAAAAATGGGAGGTTACTAATAGTGAAAATTTAGATCAATACTATTTAAATGCAAATGATATTGTTATGGCTTTAGACCGCCCTTGGATTACTTCTGGTTTTAAAATTGGGAAAATAGAAGATAATGATCTACCATCTTTATTGATCCAAAGAACTGCTAGAATTAGATCAGAATCATTTCGATACCAATTTATTTATTATTCTTTGAAAGATAGGTCATTTCGATTTCATTGTAATCCAACTGAAACTACAGTACCACATATTTCCTTAACAGAATTAAAAAAATTTGAATTGCTAGATGTTCCTTTAACTGAACAAAACCAATTTGCAGCCATCGTTGAAAAAGTAGAAAAGATCAAAACCAACCATGAAAGCAGCTTGCAGGAGTTGGAAAACCTGTATGGCAGTTTGAGTCAAAAGGCTTTCATGGATCCTACGCTAAAGCTACGGATTTCGGAGGAGAATTTGGATTCCTCTTCTTCGTTCAAGCTTCAAGTAGCGAAGGGTGACTTGGATGTTTCAGAATTATATGAATTAAAAAATGAGACTGGTGATGTATTTGCTGAACACGATATCTTGGAAGTGGAAATAGATAAGGATTATGCAGTTGGAAAACCTTTAATGAATATCACTGTTAGAAATCATATCCTTATAAAAATAGGAGATTCTTCAAAGCTTATTAATAGCGGTATTTTAAACCCTGAAAAATGGATCAAAAAAACGATTGATCAGATTTGTGAATTTCATTTCATAAAGTCTTCTTACGCTGATATTATTTTAGATGAGGAGAAGCCAAAAGAAGACCAGTTGAACAATAAAATTAGGCAGGAGTTTTTATCGAAAGCTCTAAGTATTGGTCTAGTTGTACAGCAACATATGGTTATTCCCTTAATAGAAGGGCTTAACCTGAGAGATGGAGGTTTATTAAATAGCGAGAATAGCTACAGAACCAGAGACTCGGAAATAGATATTAACATTCAATTCATTATTAATTTTAAGATAAAAAACTTCAATAAAAACAGTAGAAAGCTGATAAGACCAGGAATAGATCCAATTAGGATACTTGAACAGATTGTGGATGGAGCTATAGAAAAGGAAATGCATCAAATTGAGGCAAGCAAAGCATTACTGTTTAATGTCAGTTATGATTCTGAAAGTAGTGAGCAAACTTGCGAAGAAATTTTAAAAGACGCGATTAAAGATTCTTTGAGTTCCTATGGAATCGAGTCAGCTGATATTATTCTAAAGGCTAACCAGGAAGAAATAACCCAAAGATTTAACGAATTAAGTAAAAGAACTTATCAGGTTGAACTATCTATCATCCCTAAGATTCGGGATAATTATTCTGAAAAAGTTGACTTTAAATTAGAATATAGAATAGCAGGCATTGTCCCAGAAAAATTGAATGTCTTCTTCAATAGAAAGTTTTCTGATATTCAAGAAGAACAAGATGATCTTATGAATACCATAAGAAATGATTTAACAGCTAAGTTTCAAGATTT
>JBCBHL010000286.1:0-9671 GCA_038525605.1 Bacteroidota bacterium | reverse complement strand
TACCATTATCAGCGGAGATTTATCAAAACCTCAACTACGCTGAAAGAATGAACAAACAAGAGGTATTTTTGAAAATGCATGATTGTGCATGGGAATCCGAAGAGGATATTTCTGAGTTTTTCACTCTTAAAAAGGTTAATCAACCCTTAGAGAAGTATCAAAATAGCAAACCGTTTGATTTAATCTATTTCGATGCATTTGCTCCCTCGAAACAGCCAGAATTGTGGGAAAAAGAAATTATGGAACAGGTGTTTTCGCTTACAGCCACGCCGGGTGTATTTACCACCTACTGTGCCAAGGGCCAGCTAAAAAGAGACCTCACAGCTGTTGGATATCAGATGGAAACGCTTCCTGGGGCACCCGGTAAAAAAGAAATGGTCAGGGCAGAAAGACTTGCTTAAGTATGCCGTTTTTCATGAGTCAAACGTAAACCAACATCAAACATTCTTCGCCAGTAACCTTTTTATTTTGACTTTCAGTTCATTGATGGTTTCTTTCGACAATTCCATATAAATCCTGAAACTCTCATTTGCTTCCAGTTTTTCCTCTATCAGCATATCAAAAGCATGGGTCTGCTGATCCTGAATAGTTTTTAGTTTTTCCAGACCATCGGCACTGGTTTTTATTTCACCGATGTGATTTTTGATGGTTATTAAATCCTTGTAGAATACATCGACTCTATCCTTTTTCTTCTGCTTTTGCCACCTGGAGAGGGAAACAAGTCCCGAAACCACCGCCAGAATAATTGAAAAAGCTACACCGCCAAGCTCTGCATATCTTTCAAAAAAGGTAGGTTCGTCCCTATCGAAAAATATACGGGCACCATTGTGCAGCGGGTAGCCAATCTCACCTCGATCAAAGTCTTCTTTCATGGTTCCATATACAAGTGGTGTAATCTCATTCAAAGCTTGTTTTTCTGAATAGATCGTTTTTGTAATATCATAGACTACTTGATCTGAAAGGTCTTTGCTAACGATAAGTAGCGCTTCGGTAGCAATCGTTATAACTGGCTCTGTTGTCAATGTCCCATAAGTTCCTGTGGGTATCACAAACGTTTCATAGTGAGGGTATCTTAAAGTTATGGCTTCTGCCTTCGAACCTTTACCGAATCTTTCAATGTCATCAAAACTAAACAATTTAAAACCTTCAGCCTTTAGACCCTCTAAATAAACTTCTTCCTTAATAACATCTGAAAAACCACAAAAAACCGAACTTGCAAATGGATCCGGTGAAATCGAGAACCTCGTAGTATCAAGGTCATAAAAATCGAAGAGAGTATTCATAAAAATCTCCGAGGCACCACCACTTAGTCCTATGTAGACATTTTGACCATAAAAAAGGTCCTCCAGACCGTTAACAGGTTTATCAATTTTATAGAATATATGAAGGATTTGTTTGTAAATAGGTAATGATGTTTTTATACCTTCGATGTAAGACAGGTTATTTTCAACAATTGCCAAATCAGCGTTCTTCGATAGAATACTATCCCTATTGGCTTGAGTACCGTTGCTGAGCTTGATATTAAATTCATAAGGCAGATCACTTCGATTTAAAATATCAGCGATGTTTTTTGCCACCTTTCCTTCTGGCTCGTTTTCAGAATGAACGATAGTGTAAACTCTTTTTTTCTGATTACAGTTAGTTAAAAATATTGATAGAGATAAAAATAGTAATACAAATCGTAGCATGAGTTAAATATAAGTTTTTCTCAAAGAAAAACCTCACAGAAATCAGTGAGGCTCGATATATTAAATTTTAAACAGCTTGTGACTTATCAGCCTTGAACGCAGTTTTGCCACCAGGATTTAGGAGCCGTACAAGCGGGTGTTCCAGAAGTGGGTGGCTCTTCAGGCTGTGGAAGTTCTGGACACATAATATCCATGCAGGTGTAAGCCCAAGATCCTCCTTTAGCAGTCCATTTTCTCTCTGTATTTAATTCGACTATAAAGCTCTGTACTTTAAGTTTTTTTAAGTTTAATCTCTTTTTCATAGTTTTATTATTAAGTACTTCACAAAAAATCTTACATAAAATCCTTACGTCATTAAAGATAAATTCAGCTTCCAAATGAAACTGCCTAGTACAATAATAAGTTAAAACAAAGCAAATACGTAAATTACAGAATAGTTATTAGGTTCAAAAATGACAACTTCGTGACAAAAATGTTGTTCATTGTATCGGTAAGGTTAACTTTGTGCCGATAGCTTAGCAATTGTAGGTAGGATATAATACAAAACGACCAATGAAAAATGTTCCTTTCAAGGTAAAAGCAAAATACGTTTTTGATAACCTCTTGTCTAAAGGTACGGGTACGCTTATTGCGTGGCTTGCTTTTGGAGCGTTATTAGTAATTGTGATCTTCTCGATACTTCAGCTGATATTGGGAGCACATCCGGTGAATGACAACAATTTCACAATTGGTCACGCTTTATGGGCAAACCTTACCCACATGCTTGATCCCGGAACATTGGGAGATAGTGTAGACACCTGGCAATATCAGACCTTCATGATCATCGTAACGCTCGTTGGAGTAGTGGTACTCAGTACGCTGATTGGTTTGATCTCCAACGGTATCCTCACCAAACTGGAAGATTTGCGGAAGGGTCGGTCGTTTGTTATTGAAAAAGACCATGTTTTGATCTTGGGATGGTCTTCAAAAATATTTACCATCATCTCCGAATTGGTCATTGCCAATGAAAACCAGAAAACCGGTACTATCGTAATTCTGGCGGATATGGACAAAGTGCTGATGGAAGACGAGATCAGGGACAAAGTGGGCAATACGCAAAACACAAAAGTCATCTGTAGAACGGGTAACCCTATTGACGTACACGATTTGTACATCGCCAACCCATTCGATACCAAGTCAATCATCATTCTTGGAAAAGACAATGAGAATTCTGATTCGCAGATTATCAAAACCATTGTGGCGATTGTGACCAACCCCGAAAGAAGAGCAGAGCCCTATCACGTTACCGCTGAGATGACCGACAAGAAGAACTTTGAAGTTGCCAAAATGGTGGGTGGAGACGAAGTGGAACTCATCCTTTCTGATGAAATTATCTCTAGAATCATGGTACAAACCAGTAGACAATCCGGTTTGAGTGTGGTCTATCAGGAGTTGATGGATTTCGACGGTGATGAAATCTATTTTACCGAAGAGAAAAAGATGGTTGGTAAAACCTTCCGGGAAGCGCTTTTCTCCTACGAAGAGTCTGCTGTAATGGGACTGCAATATGCTGATGGAAGTGTGGAAGTGAATCCTCCGATGGATACAGTAGTAAGGCCCGGTGACAGAATCATTGGTATTACAGAAGATGATGACACCCTGATCCCAACATCCGACACCAAACAAATTAAGATTGCAAAAGATTCGCTCATTCTGACTGAAAGAAAAGAAACAGACAGCGAGAAAATATTGATTATCGGCTGGAATGAAAGAGCCAAACACATCATTCAGGAGCTGGATTATTATGTGGCTGAAGGATCAATCGTTGATGTTTACAGTAAATTTGGTGACGCCCTGAAAATAGTGGATAAACTACAGGACTCGCTGGTAAATATCGACCTGGAGTTCGAAATCATGGATACTACCGATCGGGAAACGATCGAGTACATGAACCTCCACGAATATGATTACATCATTTTATTGTGTTACCAGAACTATCTGGCTATTCAGGAAGCTGATGCCCAGACTTTGATCACGCTGCTGCACGTAAGAAATATCTCCGAAAAAGACAATATCAAATTCAACATGGTCAGTGAAATGCTGGATATCAGGAACAGACAACTGGCCGATATTACCAGCGCCAATGACTTCATCGTAAGTGATAAACTGGTCAGTTTGCTGATGAGTCAGGTTTCGGAAAACAAATACCTGATGAGGGTATTTGAAGATCTTTTCGACGCTGATGGTTCAGAAATTTACATCAAGCCCGCCAAAGAATATGTAAAGACAGATACACCTGTAAACTTTTACACCATACTGGAATCCGCTGCAGCTAAGAACGAAGTAGCGATCGGATACAGAATCATGGCGCAATCTAAAAATGCGATGGAAGGATACGGCGTGTATGTGAATCCTAAGAAATCCGAAATGGTTACCTTAACTGATGAAGATACAGTAATCGTACTATCAGAAGACTAAAGTAAATCATCGAGCGAATCATCATCTGTATAGATGTTAATTAAGTAAATTCGGTTTGTAAGATATTAGGATAACAATTCCTGTTTGCTATCAGTGGGAAGGTGACAGCAATAAAAATTACACAATGCAAGTTGAGAGCATCTTGTCTGCCAAAAAGTAAATCAGACTAGAGATTTGGCGAAAATTCACCATTTTCTTTAAAAAGCAATTAAATGGTAGCTAAAGCTTCTCTTATTTGCTTCATGGCGTCCCTTCTGTACTTCTCTTTAGATTGTGAAATGTTTGCAAGGTTATCAACATAATCAAGAACCTGCTTTTTTTGATCTCTGCTCATCTGGTGTACAGAGCTTAAAATCTCCGATTCCAGGTTTGTAACTGTGGTGTTCATACTATTTGGTGTTTATATTCTCTTTTAAATTTAACGTGAAAAAGTAAACAAATGTTTTCCTAACCGATATTATTGCCTTCTAAATCAGCCACTTAGACAAATCATAATCATTGGATAATGTCAGATCAAAAGCCTTGATTTTAAATTAACACATTCATCATTTTACAGAAATAAACTCTTAGCCGTTTCCGCTTTATCTTTATCTCATTAAGAACAAAATGAAGATGAAACTCCCGATAGCTCTGTACCTGACAATTTTGACAGGCATTTTGACACTAAATAGTTGCCAATCCAAAAAACAGCTATTTTCCAGTGCCGATACAGGTGTACAAGTGATTGCATTTGGCTCCTGCAACAAACCTGGAATCGATGGTGCAATGTGGACAGCTATTAGCAAGAATAATCCGGATATGTTCGTTTGGCTGGGAGACATTGTTTACGGGGACACCCACGACATGGATATTTTGAAACAGAAATATCAGGAGCTCAGCGACCTGCCTGCATACAAAGATTTTGCAGATGAGACTCCTATCATCGGTGTTTGGGACGATCACGATTATGGCATCAATGACGGAGGAAAATATTACAATCAAAAGGAGGCCAGTAAAGAGGTCTTACTAAACTTCCTGCAAGTCAGTGAAGATTCTAAAATGAGACAAAGACCCGGTGCCTACTCTTCTACTGTGCTGGGTAGTAATGACAGGTTTATAAAAATACTCTTGCTGGATGGAAGGAGTTTCAGGGATACGCTTGTACACTCCACCATCAAGGGACGCAGGTATGAAGCCAATCCTGAAGGTGATATTTTAGGTGAAGCTCAGTGGGCGTGGCTGGAAAAGGAACTGACAAATTCCGATGCAAAAGTGCATATCATAGGTTGCGGTATTCAATTCATTGCAGAAGAGCATGGATGGGAGAAGTGGGCAAATTTTCCCAAAGCCAGACAGCGGTTTTTCGATCTGATGGCAAAGACGAAAGCTGCGAATATCGTATTGGTCAGCGGCGACAGACACATTGCTGAACTCTCAAAAATCGATGTGGCTGGTTTGAACCAACCAATTTATGACCTGACCTCCAGTGGCATCACACACACCTGGTCTACCATATGGGAGGAACCCAACAAGCACAGAGTTGGCGATTTGATTATCAAAAGAAATTTCGGATTGGTGAAGGTAAAGTGGGATCAAAAAAACAACCCCTCAATTACATTGGAAGTTAGGGGACTGGAAAACGAATTGTTTCTAGCCAAGGATCTATGATACCAGCAAATTCACAGTAAGTTTTCTCCAAGTTTTCTCACCTGATCAAACCACTTTTGCCGGGTTTTATCATCAGATTTTCGTACAATTCTAAAGTGAGTTACTTTCACAGGGCTCACTCCGCAGAACTGTAGGACAGCTTTTTTCATTTGATTAATGGCTGGCCTGCCCAGGAAAATACGATTATACCATCCAGGAGTATCTGAAGTAACTATAATTCTTGCTGACTTATTTTTCAAAAGCTTTTTTTGAAGTATTTTCCCTTTCTCGAACTTATAAGCAATTCCCGGCAAAAAAACTCTGTCAATAAAGCCTTTCATAATTGCCGGAAAACCCTGCCACCAGGTGGGGAAAAACCAGACAAGGTGATCTGCATCCTTAATTTTTTCTATTGCTCTTTGTAAATCTGGCTCTAATTGCTGACTTGTTCTATAACCGAATTTTAAGTTTGGATCAAACGCCAGTTTTCCAATATCTATTCTTTCCGCTTGAAGTTTCGGGTGATTTTCTATTGCACCTGCTATATATGCCTCAGACAATGCGTGGTTCAGACTTTCAGAATCCGGGTGACCATTGAGGATCAGTATCTTTTTCATCTCTTCTAAATAATTTATTCAAAAGAAATGCTTACCGCTTGCCTAAAAAAGGACATATGTCTAAATCGAAATCTGTTTCCTTATTCTGCTAAGATGTCTTTGTGTAATACCCAGATAGGAGGCAATTTGACTGAGTGGAATCTGTTTAAGATATTCGGGATGATTGTTTAAAAGATCTAGATATCTATGTTCTGCTGACTCTCTTTGAAGTAGAAAGATCCTTTTTTCCATGTATAAATACTCCTGTTCAGCCAACATTTTAAAAAATCGCATCCACTTAATATCAGATTCTTGTAATTTATCAACATCCTGTTTCCTAAAAAGAATCAGTTCGCAATCGGTAATTGATTGGATGTTTTCCGGTGTCTCATTTTGAAAGATGAAAGACGAATATGCAGTAACAAAATCGCCAGCAAACCGAAAGCAGTATGTGATCTCTTCTCTATCCGAAGAATAGTAGAACGACCTCATCACTCCGGAAGTAATGTATGCGGCATATTTGCAGACATCTCCCTCCCTGACAAAATACTCTCCCGTTTGAATTTTCCTATGTTCGCCCAGAGACATCATTTGATCAATCTCTTGATCTGTTAATGTGCTAAAGGCTCTCTGTTGTCTGCTATCCAAACCCATTATCAATTATTATTTCCTACACAAGGTAAACTAATTTTCGGGTAGTCTCCTGATTGTATTTCCAATCGGGTTTAGCTAAATGATGTATTACTTCCAATTATAAATATCTGTATTGGCAATTTGATCTCTCAACACATCATTAAAAGCCACTCTGCTTGGGTTGGAAGAAATTCTTCTTTTTGATCACAGTTCCTATGTATAATTAATTGATGTAAAGACGGGAAGCAAACACAGCAATCGAATCGAAAATTTTAATGTAAACCTTTGGTTATAAATACGCTTTTCGATTTATATTTGCCACTCAATTAAAAACAGGTAGTCTTATGGCAATGTTATACATCATTATCGGTTTGTTTATTTCTGCAATTCTTGCTGCATTTCTTATTCCTAACAGCAAAGTCAGCAGCCATAAAAAAGATCACGTTGAGTAAGATCTATCTCATCTGCGTTTGAACATCAGGTTGTTTCCTTGTGAAATAATCTTGCTCCATCCTATAGAGTTATCCGGCTATACTAAGAGTTATTCCTTATTGGAATAAATGCTCTAAATAGTCTTGCTAAAGGATTTTTTGTCCCCGGAATTCATTCTCACATCTAATGCCATACAGATATTTCTGATAAATGGCTGACCTTTCTCCGACACTGTTATTCCCTTGGAATCAATCTTGATCAGGTCGTCTTTGCTTAGTTGCTCCAAAAGCTGAAAGTCCATTTCCAGACCGAATAATTCCAGTTCTTTTTCATGCCAGCGGGTTTCGTAACGACACATCAGGTTGAGAATATGTTTTCTCACCACCAGGTCTTTTTCCGTCAGCATATGCCCCTTTGACATGGGCAATTCATTTCGTTCCAGTGCCGCATAATAATCTTCCAGATTTTTGTGATTCTGGCTGAAGGCAGTCCACGAATCGCTGATAGAACTTACTCCCAAACCAATCAACATATCTGTTGACTGGGTGCTATAACCCATAAAGTTTCTATGCAATGTACCTTCTTCGGCAGCTCTATACATTTTGTCATCAGACAATGCAAAATGATCCATGCCAATATCCTGATAACCAGTCATAGTCAGCATTGATTTACTCAGCTGATAGAAAAGCGCCCTTTTCTCTGCACTCGGAAGATATTCTGTAAAGGAATTCTGAGCAGGTTTCAGCCACGGAACATGTGCATATCCATAAAGTGCTATTCGGTCAGGCTTCAGAAAAATTGTTTTTTCCAGCGTATCGGAAATACTGCTAATCTTCTGTCCCGGTAAACCGTAGACCAGGTCGAAATTGATAGATTCATATCCAATCTCTCTGGCTGTCCTCGTCACAAAATCCACATTTTTATAGGGCTGAACCCTATTGATCAATTGCTGCACCTCGGGATCAAAATCCTGAATGCCAAAACTTACTCTTTTGAAACCCAATTTGTACATCGTCTCCAGATGTGCTTTCGTGGTGTTATTTGGGTGACCTTCAAAACCAAATTCAGCATCTTCTGAGATTTCGCAATGTTTGGTAATCCCGTTGATGAGTATCTCCAGGTTTTCAGGCGAAAAAAAAGTAGGAGTTCCTCCACCCAGATGCATATCCTTTAAAACAGGTTTTCCGGGCATCAGTGCAATATTGAGCTCCCATTCTTTCAACAGGGCTTCCACATATTTGCTTTCAACTCCATGATTTTTGGTAATTCTGGTATTACAGGCACAGTAAGTACACAGTGATTCGCAAAATGGAAGATGAATGTATATGCTTACCTCTCTGCCACTGGTCCAATAGGCTTGTGATACAGATTTCCCCCAGTTTTCGAGGTTATAACCTTCACCGGACCAGTAGGGGACTGTTGGGTAACTGGTATATCTGGGTCCGGGTACATTATACTTTTTGATCAAATCATTTTCCATACCTCTAAATAGCGGAATGTATAGCAAACCAACAGCGGCAATTGTCAGGTTGAAAAATGATAAAAATCAGTTTGAAAAATTTTGATGGCTATTGTAATAAACTGGGTGTTTACGGCTACTAATTAGCAAAGAAGGTAATCACATTATCACATCGGGTTTTGTATCGAGTGATTTCTGATATCGTCACGGTCGAATTTTGTATGCCGATATTTAATTATGAATTCACAATTATGAATTGAACATGCTGTGTAGGCCAAATCGCGTGACGCTGTAGCGGTGGCGCATTATTTCGAAGGCTTAAAATTCACTGATTCTTTAAATCAAAAATCCGCATAAGTAAATCTGTGGTGATAATCATTAATCGCTTTGTTATAAACTCTGGATAAATACAAAACCATGAAAAAAATTCATTTCGACAAATTGCAGGGAAATATCTGGTTGATAACCGTATTCTCCTTATCATTGATACTCCTGATCTCCAGTATGTTCAAACCTTTTGATTTCATCAGCGATAAGATATATGCCTACATGAATGTCTCCGCCTTTTTGTTACAGGCAATAGGTTGGTCCCGAACATTTTGGTTCCGCTATTATGTAAGCTGGAATAAAGCTGGCGCTTATATACGGGTTGGTTCGTTTCTGATAGTTAGAATACTTTCTGATAAATCAATAGATTTTATTTGGCTGAAAGTAAAAGACCTGCCCAGAAACGAACCAACCCGTATGTAAGCTGGAATAAAGCTGGCGCTTATATACGGG
>JBCBHL010000285.1:0-9751 GCA_038525605.1 Bacteroidota bacterium | reverse complement strand
ACAATACTTTTACTTATGAGGCTTTTTTCATCGATTCCAAAGGCGATACACTGACTAAAGAGTTGATTAAAATGGCTTTTAAAGACTCTCCGTGGAAACTCCAGAAAAGCCAAAGTGAGGTGGTTATCATTTATCAAACTGATGCCGAGGGCCTTGAATCGTTTGTTTATCCTTTTGAAAAAGTAAGGGCAAGACATGAAAAATTTGAACAGAAAAGAAAATCGGGTAAAAAAGGCTGGTCAAACTGGACCTGGCTGGAAAAAGAAGAGACAACCGGTTACATTTTTAACGACAGTGTTTTCTGGTCTCATCCTCCCAGGGGTAATCAATACCTTTATACGGAAGTGTCCGGAATGTCTGAAGTTCATTTTGATCAGTTGAAAAATGGAGGAAGATGGGCCAGCTCTTTGAACATACTCTTCGGGTGGCATGATTTCAATGGGAGACTAACATCTGTTTTTGAAGTGATAGAACAAACAAATTATAGCCACGGCAACATCTCCACATCGGCTTGGGAAATCTCGGTAAAAAGCAAGCACAGCAATCTGGGTGAAGCTTGTAACTCTACTATATTATTCGACGATCAGTCTTATGGATTTGTCAGCTTTGATCATCAGTACTATGATGGAAACAGAATTGTTATGAATCTGATCAAGGTAGATAATTCCAAGTAGCTCGAGTCATCGTTCTACGATTAAATGACGGCCAATCAAATCATTTAGCACGTTGCAATTTCTCTTCCAGCTCTTTGATCAATGGCTCCACATACGGTTGGTTTTGTCTTTTCAGCTCTGCAATGATAAGCTTCAGCTGTTCAGGAGACTCTTCTTGTTTGGGTTCCGGCTTGAAGCTATCGGCAGGTGCCAATGAAAAAAACAGTTGATCACTCCATTCGTTTCTTTCATAGTCAATTACCAAATGCACCCTATCCTGATTGCTGTTATTTTTCACAGAATGGACATAGTTTACGTTGGTATACCAACATTCACCAGGCTTCATAGCTAATTGCTCTCCGTCCAGGATAAATTGAATGCGGTCGTTGGTAATTATCGGAATATGAATTCTGAAATTATCGTTTTCATAGCCCAGTTCATGATCTGTATGTGGCTTTATTTCTGCACCCACACCCAGCCTCAATAGCCTTGCCGACAAAATCCTGCACTTAAAAGTGTTGATGACTTTCCGGAAGTAAGGACTTTTTTTCAGTGCTTCTGTTTCTTTTAAATCTCCGCTGTATTCAGGATTGGCAAATATATTGTCAACCGTGCCATCCTGAGAGTAAAGCGGAATAGCTTTCCAATCACCACTATAACCACCAGTATTGAAGTGCGGCGTCCAATAATCCTGCATCAAAGCAGACAGGCTACTTAGCAACTGAGCCTCATCAAAAGTAAAAGGTAACTGCAGTTTTTTGGTAATTTGCTGTGTGTGCATAGGTTTAATCTTTTCCGTATAATATCATCAACTTATTCTACTCCGTAAATTTCAGTGATTCCTTTAACATCACCTTCCTGTAATCCTTCGATCCCAGACCTGATTGTTTCGGGATTCATAATATTATAGGTACTCACATGTCCTAACCCCAGCACATGGCCAATTTCATGCAAAACAAATAAATAGAATTGCTGACAGTCTCTAATGGAAACATTGTTTTTAATGACCACATTTCCGCCAAGGCCCGAACAGGTATCATCGGAAAAATTGGGATATCCAACACCACTTTGCCGGATATCTGCCACAAAAAAGCGAATATCTGTTTCGCTGTTGTCAGGAAACTCCTGAAAGCTTATGTTAGCTACTGCTGCCCAATCCTGTAATGCTTTCCTTATCTGATCACGAGCACAATCGGGCAAGGAAGCAAATGAAAGAGTTGGCAGATTGATTTGTGCATGTGTATTGATCACTCCATTATCTTCCTGAAAACTATATGACAACACACCACCGGGAGATTCAGGTCCGGGTGCATTATAACCGGGATTAGAAAACGGATTCCCCTCTCCCCACTTATAACCAAACAGACAATAAGAGCCATTTCCATTGATGCAGGCATTTAGGTTGCTATTGCATACAGCAAAATCATCCGATAAGTTCAATACTTGATTATCTACAGCTGGTTCATCATCACCACACGCTGTAGCGAAAAGTAAGACAGTGAATGAAAAAATAATGAGGTATCTCATGAGTAGAAGTAAAATACACATTCTGTTGTAATAAACCGAATTAGAGATGTCCCCAAACTAAAAAAATACGAATCAGATTAACGAACTGAAAAAACATCAGAACGATGGAGCAAATAGCAACTACCACTTATCCAACCTGATTTTGAGGCAAACATCACTGCATCTTTCACGAAGGAAGGTGTTACAGATTCAGGAAATGTAGATTTTGGTTTGTTTTCCAAATCATTAAGATACAACCATTCATCATACCACCCGATATCAACTTCCAGCCTGTCATTCTTTTTGTTTTCCCGGATGACAATCAATATCTGATCAAATTTCCACCGGTAGTTTTTACCATCTATGACAATTTTTCTAAAGCCTCTTCCATTGAAAGCCATTACTATGTACTATTTAAAACCGGTCGCCACTTTCAACCTTTCAAAAACATTGTAGACAATAGGACATACAGCATAGTTTTCCAATGTCATCCAAAGTCTGTGAATAAAGTCCTTTTTATGCAGATGGGGATATGACCTGCAATCGTCAGGTCTCAGCTCGTAAACACCACATTTATTTTCAGTGAGGAAGGCACAGGGTTGAGATTTCCAGATTCTTTCTTCTTGCTCAACAACTGTGTAACGATCTTTCACTTCAGAAACATCAGTTTTACAGGCTGCCGCCAATCGCTCCACATCCCTTTCCGACAGGCATGGAGTGGCCTTTTTACAACAATTGGCACAGGCTGTACAATCAATCAAACCTGAAACTTCCTGGTTAAGTACATGCACTTTACGATCTATTTCCTCAGAAGTATGTCCTTTTAAAAAGGCACAAAACCGCAGGTTTTCCTTTTCAAGCACTTCGGCCTGATGAGCAATAAAATCTGTATTCAATTCAATAGTCATGTGCACGATTTATTATTTATAACTCAATTGGCCAATTCAGGAATCTAATTGAAAATCAATCAATTGTAAATTAAAAATACTGAAACCATCCCTACAATTGGTCAGTGCATTTATTCCTGAAATCTTGCCGTCAAATCAAAGTTTCTCCGGGTGATTGTCATCTTTATTGTTAGTCTTCCAGCTTTCTTCGTAAATAGATGAATAGACGGTCTCTAACTTAATAGGAATTTCACCATCCTGAAATTTAAAATATTCCTGAGTTTGTCCGATATCTTTAAGCGCCATTTCAAAGGTAAATAAAAGCACTTTCTCATCTGTTGAAAGCGTCGCACCCTTGCCCAAAGAGGTGTTTTGTGACAGAAGCCCATACTTTTTCCAATCGGGGAACTCAGCTTCAAGGAATTCGCCAAAGTTTAAATCATAAGATTTGCCTTCATAGATGATATTGATGGATTCTATGATGCCGGGCCCCAATCCTTTGTTGATCAACTCCATGCTGTAAGACACTACCGAGTCTCTCTGGATCTCGATTGAGTTGAAAACCAACCTCGGTGTAACTGAGAGTCGGCTTTGCTTTCTGATGATACTGGTCTGATAGATGAATATAATTAATGTCAATAACCCCACAAGCATAGCAGTGAGCCCTATTATCCTGTCTGTATTGAGTTTAATTTTCATGCAATGTATTATTTACCTCAAAACTAATCATTACAGATATATTAAAATATAAAAGCAAATCGGCGACCTGAAAGAATTGAATTTTCTTGTTTCAGCTAAATTTTAGGTTTATTTGTAGAACGACGAACATCCGTTCGATGGATCTTGTTATCTTTTAATATAAAACAACATTTAAAGTATGGCTGAAACAGCTTATTGGAATGGCTCTGAAAAATACCTCTGCGATAAAGAGCTTGCGCAGGCTTTTCACATGGCGAGGACTCTGGGAATGCCTCTGTTAATCGAAGGTGAGCCCGGTACCGGAAAAACAGAGTTGCCGATTAATTATGCAAATGACAAAGGACTCGATTTACATGTATATCCTGTTGGCTCTAAGAGTAATGTAGAACAGTTTGTCGCCCGATTTGATCATGTAAAATACCTGAGAGATTCTCAGATCGAAATATTAAATGCCCAGCGCGAAGAAAAAGGATTGGAATCAAGGTTGTCTACCGGAAACAGAAACCCGGAAGAACTGGGAGACTATGTGGTAAAAGGTCCTGCAGCAGCTGCTTACAGCCAGCCCAACTCAGTGTTACTGATAGATGAGATCGATAAGGCACCAAGAGAATTTCCCAATGATCTGCTCTATGCACTAAGCCACAGAAAATTCATCATGCCAGAATCAGGTGAAGTCATAGAAGTTTCTGAAGCAGATATGCCTGCAATAGTCATCACTTCCAACAGAGAGCAGGAACTGCCAACAGCCTTCAAAGGCAGATGTATTTACCACTACATTCACTTTCCAGATCAGGATGTGATGCGCGAAATCGTCAAAAAACACCATCCGGGTCTCGAAGAGCGGGTTGTAAAAGCTGCTTTAGACATTTTCTATCACCTGCGAAGGCTGGGACTGGAAAGATCGCCAACCACCAGAGAAATTCTCAACTGGTTGAAATATATCAAAGACCTGGCTCCTGATGAGGCGATCAATAAAATTGCCGGCATGGAAGGAATTGGTGTTTTAATTAAAACACAAGCAGATATGGAGAAAATACAGCGAATGGTTGGCAATAATTCCATCGGTAATATATCTTTCAATTAATCTGACAGTATGTTTAGTTCTTTACCTCAAAATTTCAGAAAGCACGGTCTCTCAGCAGATGTGAGAACCTTATTGCTGATCCTTAAAGCAATGGATCGCGGACTTGTGACCACTTTAGGAGATATGTATGCTTTGCTGAGGGGTATCGTCGTAAAAGACCCTGAGGATATGGGACCTTTTACCAAAGCATACTATGAATACTTTCTGGCGATTGAGGTGAATCATGGTGAAAGCCTGGAAGATGCGATTCTTCGCTCCGACACTTTTAAAAAATGGCGAAAAGACTATGTTGAAGAGCCTGATAAAGATGTTGATCTTGAGGAGCTGGCCAACAGATTCCTCGACGAGGTTCACCTGACCAACTATGACATCAAAGAGATCATCTCCGGAAAAGACATTCTTGACAAAGATGATCCCGATCTGGTTGATGAGGATGGCGATTCAGAAGAACAAGATGCGCAGGAAATTGACCTTCAGAAAATGGCAGATTATTCCGATGTTTCGCTGGAAGAATTACTAGAAAGGCTCGCCAAAGTGCGGGATCAGCAGAAAACCCGACATCAGGGTGGAAGTCACTGGATTGGAACCGGAGGAATTTCTCCTTTCGGTCATGGCGGTGCTGCAAAGAATGGAATCAGAGTTGGCGGAACCGGAGGCGGCAAAATGGCCCGTAAGGTCATGGGCGACAGAAACTACTTCCCTGTGGACAAAAATGCCCTGCTGAATGACAATAATGTCGATGCTGCACTGGCTTCTATTAAAGGCGTTATTGAAGAGAGCGCCATTGAAAAACTGGATATCCCGGTTACGATAAAGACGGGCCTGAAAAGGGGTGGTCTCTTTATTCCGGAAATGAAAAGCGAACAAAGCGAAGAGCTTAAAATCATCGTTTTGATCGACAATGGTGGTTATTCTATGTCTCCATACATTCGTACTGTACAGGAATTGTTCAGGAAAATGAAAACCCGTTTTGCCCATGATCTGGAAGTTTTTTATTTCCACAACACCATCTACAATGTGGTTTACAAAGATGAAAAACGAACCAAAAGACTCCCGATTGAAAGGCTACTGGATTATCATAAAATGTACAGAGTGTTCATCATTGGAGATGCAGCAATGGCTCCCTATGAGCTTAATGCAGTAAGTTTCAACAGTTTGAAAGGCATCAAAGAGAAATTTAAAAAAACAGTCTGGCTTAATCCCGAACCGCTAAAATACTGGCCACATACGTATACGATTCAGGCAATTAAACAGTTGATTCCAATGTTCCCGCTTACACCGCATGGTATAGAACGGGCAGTCAGAGCGATGAACTCAAAGTCTGCTAATCAATAGATGAAAGGCTGGCAAATTGCTTTTTTGATGATATTGTTGCTGGCTTGTGCCGAAAAACAGCGCCCCGCATTTGACCTTCCTTTGAATGCGCCTCTGATGATTGCCAGTGCAGAAGGTAAAATATGGATGATATCGGAGAAATATCAGGATGGCAGCAGGATGAACATGTCGCACTGCGATTCATTGTATACAATCAGCTTTAAACTAGATGGATCTGTAGAAGCCGATTATCCTGATTCACAGCAATGTGAGTCGGGTCATCGCGGTCAGTGGCGTATCCTGAAAGAGAAAGACGGCTATCCATACTTACAGATTGCTAAATATCAGCATCAGGACACAGTAGTTGTCAAATTGTTAATTGAAGATCTTTCCTCTGACCGTCTGGAATGGCAATACAGCGAAAGAGAACCAACTGGCGTAAGAACGACCATTCGAGAGGTGTTGGTTCTGCAAAAATTAAATTAATCAATGGTGTTTTGAAGCAAAAACTATATTGATAAACATCAGACTGATATTGCGAACTTTCGCTTAATATCACGCCTGATGTTTAGGGATTCAGATCATTACATTAGCATTGAACGAGATTGATTTACTCTTGAAAGTTTCCACTCATTTGACAGTGAGTTTAAATTTGATACTAAAGGTTTGTACAAAGGTGGAAGCAACTATTTCAAGACCCACTTCGCCTTTGAAATCTTCTTTGACTACCAGGATTAGTTCGTCTCTATTTAACTCATCCTCCGGATTATCCCTGGATTCAAATCTTACATTCCTGTCGGGGCTTATAAAATCAGCGGATTCAAAACTCAGACAACAGGGTGTGAAAAGCCGGTTTTTAAAGGATGTCGCGACCAGGTAGGTATTCCACCCATCCTCACTCGCAACTGGCAGTCTTGTTGCATCAGGAAAACAGTCTACCTCTAACATTCTATCCTCAATTACCATCTCGCATACATCTTCAAATTCCTCTCTCAGCGTCAACGTATCAACATCTCCGGTAAAGGCAGTGGAAAAACTGTGTCCATACACGCCGAAATATCCAGCACCAAAATTAGTCTCATTGGACTTTTGAAATATGTTTCCTTCCAAAGTAACTGGAGGCGTTGAAAAGAAACCGTTCGAGACCGGATCTACTGTGATCAGATCAAATTCGTTTTGGTCGTTAATCTTATTGAGCAAATTGAAATATTGAAACCCGGTACGTGTCAGACTTAGCTGCCTGACTCTGACTGCCGATTCTTCAGTTGCCACATGCGCTACTACCAACTCTTTTTTCTGTCCGTTGAAACGACGATCATCATCAATGAGATACAACCTGGAATCCGGTCGGACAGGCGTATGAAGTGAGTTTTCAACCAACCACAAATAGTAATTTCTTTCATCCGCAGGATCTTGCACTACTACATTCAATTCCGCTACTCTCCTCCTCCCCAGGAAATCCGGAGCTTCTACCTCATCGCCGTAGTTGATCTCCTCAATTTCAGGGGAAGGCTGCATCAATTGCGGCTCTGATTGAAACACTTCTCTATTAGCAAAGGTCACTTCAATCCAATAAGTTCTCCCCTCCACTCCATAGAACCAGCTCGGAAAAAAATAGGCTTCCAGTTTGCTATCGTATTCCGCTTCCACGGACAACCCTTCATCATCATAGAGCATCACAATCGCATCATCGACTATCGATGGTGCCAATTCATCATTCAAAGCAATTGTTCTCGAAACAGTCACTTTATACTCGTGTTGAAAACTGCTAATCCAACCATTGATTACTGGTTTTCCAGGTGTACCTGACAATTCGTCCTCCAGGTCAAAAGGCTCTGTGCATGAGCTGAGAATCAGGAAAAAGCTTGCAATCCAAATAATTATTTTCATCATCATTTACTGGTTTTAAAATTTTAGAGAATATGAAACAAATGGTACCGGAATACCTATGATACTGATCTTCTGAGCCTGCACTCTTGAAGAAGATTCGTCTGTTGCGGCATTATTGAAAGACAAGGCAAAAGCATTTTTCCGGCCATAGGCATTGTAAACTCCCAAACTCCACTCTCTGATATTCTTTCGCTTGGTTTCTTTCCGGTTAAAAATTGAGATATCCAACCGATGAAAATCCGGAAGTCTGTAATTATTCCTTTCATTCACATTATAGATGACTGGAGGTTTGTAGAAAATGGAAGTGGAACGATCCTCCGATAAATCCACCTCTATCCGATCCATGATAAACCTCTCTGAAGGCAAAGTAATCGGTCGGCCCGATCTGTATACAAATTGTGAACTAAGCGTCCAGGTATCCGTCAGCTTCCATAAAACTGATAAGTTAAGATTATGAGGCTGATCAAAATTAGAGGGATAGTCAAGACCGCTGTTAATTTTTTCTTCCCTAAATCTGCCATTTACATTTCTGATCGATCTTGAAAAAGTGTAAGACAAGTCCAGAGCCAGTCTTTTATTTTGCTTATTGACCGCCAACTCAAATCCGTAATTCCTGCCGTCTCCGGAGAGGATTTCCGTTTCCAGACTTACATTAGCAAATAGATCCGCACCATTTTTATAATCGATGAAATTATTCAGTTTTTTGTAGTATCCTTCAGCAGTAACTTTTAATCCTAGGTCATTATTAGCCCACGATAAACCTGCTGATATCATATCCGATTTCAACGGCTCAATAAACACATCGCTGAGTTTCCAAATATCGATAGGCAAAGTACTGGTCGTGTTGCTTATAAGCTGGACATACTGAAATAGTCGCTGATAGTTGAACTTGGCTACCCATCTTTTTGACAATTGATAGTTTAGCAGAAATCTTGGCTCTATTCCTCCGTAAGTTTTCACCCATTCATTCTTGCCGAATCTTTCTATTCCGGTTTGTGAATCAACACTAAGCGGTTCACCTGATAGATATGTGTTCACGGCAGTATCTCCGATGTATCCATAAAGTGTATATCTGGCACCAGCCTGTATCGTCAGTTTTTCAACAGGTTTAAATTCCGCCGAGGCATAAACCGAACTTTCCAGTGCCTTCTGAGGCGCGTTACTTATACCTTCTGAAATATTAAAATAGCCAATATTACCATTAACCTCACCGGGGTTTACCAGTATATAATTTGATTGAGCTCCAAACTCAAACGATGTGGTAGCTGAAGGAAAGTAGTTGAAATCTGCTTTTATGGTATAGTTAGAAATGGCAGCTTCCCATTCTCCTATCTGACCACCCTGCATTTCACTGAATTTGTACCTGTAGCGACTATACAATGCCGTGAAATTTGAAAATAAAACCGGATTAAACACACGATTCCAGCGCATGCTCACTGACTGATTGTTCCAATCCAATGTATTATTGAAATCAACGTTAA
This sequence comes from Bacteroidota bacterium, assembly GCA_038525605.1. Taxonomy (GTDB): domain Bacteria; phylum Bacteroidota; class Bacteroidia; order Cytophagales; family Cyclobacteriaceae; genus JANSWY01. Next base: position 237 of record JBCBHL010000285.1, on the reverse strand, counting down.
TGATATCATTCAAAAACAGCGAATACCGATCGTCACCAAAATAGCCGGATAAAAACAACCTATCTCTGGAAGAGATTTTGTAATTAAACTTGGCATTTAGATCATAGAAGCCAAAATAGCCACTTCCGGGTCCAGCCAAACCGGACCCCAATGCTGAGATAAGTGGATTAAGTGCCCTTCCTGCAATGAGAAATGATGCTTTATCTTTAACAATTGGCCCCTCAAACATCAATCTTT
>JBCBHL010000284.1:0-9790 GCA_038525605.1 Bacteroidota bacterium | reverse complement strand
ATGAACTGGTTTATGTCACTGGCATAGAATCTGACCAGGTTTTTCAAATTCCTTACTTCGCCCCCGGTACTTTCGTGGAAACCGAAGAAAATAATGGCATGCTATCCGGCAGTGCTAAAATCACCTTGGAAGGAGGCCTTTTCACCACCACGACCGACTCACTCACAGCTCCACAACACTTTGGTATTCAGAATCTGCCCACCGGATTAACCCCTTTAATGGTTGTGAATTCAGAAAGAGCATTTGCTACCTTATACCTTACCGGAAACGCTTCCAGCAATGAATCTGCTAATGACCTTTCAAGTCTGGAAATCAATTTTACCGATGCTGCCTTTGATGGATTGCTGGCATCAAATGTAACCAACGCAACAAATGCCAGCAGCGACTTTCCAATTACCTTCTCGGACAACAATCCTCCTGTGGTAGACAATCCATTGGCCAATATACAGAGAGAAACAGGATTCAGTCCCATTGAAATTGACATTAGCAATGTATTTTCTGATGTAGACGTACAGCAATTAGATTATTCTGCCACTTCCGACAATATCGATGTGGCGACTGTATCTGTTGTCGGAACTACACTGACCGTTACAGAAACAGGACTAGGTAACAGTAACATTACCGTGACAGTAGACGATAGTAATGGAGGCAGTGCTTCAGAAAGTTTTGCCATCACCATATTTGAACCAGTTGCAAAAGTAAACTTTGGCCCTGCCATTTCCGGAACATTCAACGTCGGGGCAAACGAAGATGTCCCGCAAGGCCTCTCATTTAACCAGGATGGTACTAAACTATTCATCGTTGGTTCTGAAATCGGAAAAGTAAGCCAGTATAGTCTTTCAATTCCTTACGATATCAATAGTACTATCACATTCGATGGCTCCTACGAAATTTCACAGGATCAATTTGTCTCTGATGTAGCCTTCAGCAATGATGGGTCTACCATGTTCGTTCTTGCCTTTGGATTCGGAACCGATCGGGTATATCAGTTTAGCTTAGGGACTCCTTTTGATGTTACTGCGGAAGTTACACTGCAAAAATCTTCACCGGGAATTAGCTTCGATAGCAATCCGATCGGACTGGCATTTAATAGTGATGGCACTAAAATATACATCGCCGGAGGAGACTCTGATATCATCACTGAGTACACACTAGGCAGTGCTTTTGACGTGGTAACCTGGACTTCAGGCAGCAGCTTCAATGTATCTGATTTTGATAACGGTTTACAGGATGTGCATTTCAACGCTGATGGCAGTGAAATGTATGTAGTTGGTGTTACTCATGATAATGTCTATAAATTCGCCCTTGAAACTCCCTTCTCGCTGGCAGGCGAAATAACCTTGCGCAACAGCTTGTACGTTGGTAATGAAGAAACCTCACCAAGAGGATTAACTACCAACCCCTCAAATGATTTCACTCACATAACAGGGATAGAATCGGATCGGGTAATTCAAATCTCTGAGGCTTCATCTGCCTCGTTCAGCGAAACGGCAGCTAACAATGGCACGATGAGCGGAACCGCTACAATTTCACTGGAAGAAGTGCTATTCGCAGACGGGATCGATACTTTGGAAGCACCGACACATTTCACCATCAGTAACCTTGCAGACGGCCTGATTCCTGTGATGGTCGTAGCAGATGACAGAAAATCTGCTGTCTTGTCGCTAACAGGTACTGCTTCATCAAGCGATCAGTCAGACTTTGTCCGAAGTTTGGAAATAGATTTTACCGATGCTGCCTTTGATGGCTTAACCGCCGCAACAGTCGAAAATGCAATTGATGGCGTCAGTGGAATTTCTCTGATCTTCACCGACAATACCATTCCGGTTTTATCCAAACCTGTTGAAGATTTGCTGGTAGATTTCGGTTTTGGCGAAATAAAAATTGACCTGGACACGGTCTTCACAGATCCTGATGAGCAAGTATTTACCTACTCTGCCAATTCAGACAACACTGCGGTGGTGACTGTATCAATTTCGGAAAGCATTTTGACAATTACTGAAACTGGCTCAGGTGTCAGTAATGTCACTATTTCTATTGATGACAATGACGGTGGATCTGCATCCGATTTGTTTGCTGTGACAGTTTCCGCCTCGCCTAAAGTTATTTTTGGAGAAACTGTTATTTCATCTTTCGATGTATCAAGCGAAGAGGACGCACCGCAGGGCCTTGTTTTTAACAATGACGGAACCAGATTATTTGTAGTGGGCTCTGAAACCGGGGAAGTCAATCAGTACAGCTTATCAACTCCGTTTGACCTCAGCGGAACCAACACGCTGGAAGGAACTTTTACCATTACTGCGGACAACTTCGTGTCAGATATTGCCTTTAATACAGATGGCACTAAAATGTTTGTACTTGCCTTCGGTTTTGGTACCGACGAAGTGCTGCAGTATGATCTCACAAACCCTTTTGACATTACTTCAGGCGTAACAGCATCCTCAAGCTCACCATTTATCAGCTTCGATAGTAATCCTGTGGGGATCGCTTTCAGTGCAGATGGTAACAAAATATTCATCGCTGGTAGCAATACTGATCAGATACAGGAATATGAATTAAGCAACCCTTTTGATATCAGCAGTTTTACGCTTCTCTCAACTTTCGATGCATCTGCTTTCGATACCGGACTACAAGATGTTCACTTCAATCAGATTGGTTCTGAGATGTATACTGTGGATGTCAATACTGACAATGTTTACAGGTTCCAACTGGAAAATAACTTTTCTCTGGCAGGTACCATTACGTTGATAGACACGCTTTTTGTGGGAGCACAGGCAACATCCCCAAGAGGGCTAACGACTAGTGCCGATAACAGCACCGTCTATGTTACCGGAATTGATTCTGACCAGGTTCATCAATTTCCTCAGTTTGCTTCCGGCCTTTTTAGTGAGTCATCGAGCAATGACGGTACCTTGACCGGCTCAGCTACAATTTCACTAAGTGAAGTACTGTTCGTTGCAGGAGTCGATACGTTACAGTCCCCTCAGCATTTCTCAATTAATGACCTTCCAAATGGTTTGACACCATTCATGGCAGTATCAGATGATCGATTATCTGCCACGCTGGTCTTCAGCGGTAGCGCTGTCAAAAATGAGAGCTCAGATAATGTTGAAGATCTAATAATCAACTTTACAGATGATGCTTTCACCGATTTTGCTGCATCAGAAGTGATGAATGCCACAAACACCAATAGCCAGTTTGCAATCGCTTTTATGGATAACAATCCACCAGTAGTGGTCAATCCACTTGCTGATTTAAGACTTGACACAGGTTTTGAAACGATCAATATCGACTTTTCAAACGTGTTTGAAGATGCTGATAATGACCCACTGGAATACAGCATTCAGGTTGGATCAGATTTGGTGATTACCGCTACAATTGACGGTATCGAACTAACAATCAACGAAGTAGGCCCGGGCTCGACCAATATTATACTGACTGCCATTGACGGAAAAGGTGGCATAGTCAGCGACGAGTTTGAAGTAGAGGTCACCAGACCATCAATCACCTACGGTATTGGATTATCTGCCAGTCTGAACATCAGCGATCAGGAAATTTTCCCACAAGGATTAGCATTTAGTGCCGACGGAACAAAACTTTTCGCAGTGGGTTCGGACGGTGATGAAATTAATCAGTATAGTCTTTCAGAAGCCTACAGCTTAAGCGGAACTGTGACTTTCGATGGTAATTTCCCAATCAATCAGGACGATTTTATTTCCGGAGTTACTTTTAGTACTGATGGCATGAAAATGTTTGTCTTAGGATTTGGATTCGGAACGGATCAGGTATTTCAATACAGCCTCTCAACAGCCTTCGACATCACGTCTAGCGTCTCCTTGGAGCTTTCATCACCACGCTTTGCTGACGAAAGAAACCCAACAGGTATCGCCTTCAGCAATGATGGAATGAAACTATTTGTCACTGGTGGTGACACAGACCAAATCGATGAATACAGTCTCGAAAATCCTTTCGATGTAGCAAGCATTACTTTATCGGCTTCATTCGATCTTTCTTCAATTGACAATGCTGTTCAGGATATTGTTTTCAGTAAGGATGGTACTAAAATGTACGTGGTGGGTGTAGAAAACGCCAGTATTTATCTGTTTGATTTGGAAACGCCATTCACCCTGAATGAAGATAATATTTCGCTGGTAAGTACTTACAATGTTGGACAGCAGGAAAGTTCACCAAGAGGAATCGCCATCAATGATTTGGAGAGTAGATTATTTGTTGCGGGTATCGGTTCCGCCACGGTTTATCAATATGAGTTTAGTCAATTTACTCTTACTGAATCAAACGCCAACAGTGGTGCAATAACACAGGAAGCGGCGTTAGGAATCAGCAATAGTTCATTTGCAAATGCAGGTGGAACACTGGAAATGCCAACGCATTTCAGTATCACTAACCTACCGGAAGGCTTAACAGCACAAATGACAGTAGCAGCCAATGGTCAGGCAGCCACACTGACCTTTGGAGGATCAGCTGTTGACAATGAAGATACCGATGACGTAGCAGCGCTGGAATTCACTTTCACTGATGCCGCTTTCACCAATGCGCCTGCCTCAGTCGTCGAAAATGCAATAGCTGCAAACAGTGGATTTGCCATTGACTTTCTCGATAATTTGGATGCTCCGACGATCGAGTTCACGGGCGATGATCAATCCCTACTTGTATCGGAAACGAAGGTGTTTGATTTTTCAATCAATGCCCCCGGGCTAATTGAAACGATCAGCGCTACATCGTCAGCCGGAGAGGTTCAAAGCATCGATTTTGAGCAAGGAGCTGAGAATACTACGCTTTCTCTCAGCTACCTGGCACCAGCAAGTGCACAGGAAGTTACTGCGAATATCATTGTAACTGATCAGCTGGGACAGGAAAGTACCTTGAATTTCACAATCACAGTAAATGCAATTACTTCAACCGGAGGATTGCTCCGGCAAAGTCTTCAGGTTTATCCAAACCCGACTACTGACATTGTCAATGTAGAGCTGCCTGCTTTCATTGAGGAAACTCCTGAAATCATTCTTACCGATCTAAATGGCAAACGGATCAATATTTCTCCTATCGGGAATAAAGGGAGGGTTCAACTCAATTTGAGTGCTCTTCCAAAAGGAGTCTACCTGCTTTTCGTCAAATCTACAGATTTGATTCCTGAAAGAATTATCAAGAACTAAGTTCGATGTTCTGCAACAACAACCTAAAAACCTGGCTTCAACGTCAGGTTTTTTTATTGTCGATGAAGTGCATTCAAGATTTTCAAAGTTGGTTACTTCTGATTAATTTTAGTCTGATCGCATGCAATTGTAAAAACTACTTTTAACAAGCATACTACATCAGGTTGGATAGAAATATCGAAAAATTAACAGATCAGGCAAAAATGTGGTTGGATAATCCATTGGAATCTGATCAAACCGATCTCAAAAACCTCATAGGGTCGCTTCAGCAGGCGATGAAAGACAATCCGGATGCTAAGAAATCTATTGGCCCGTTGATTGGAAAAGTAAAAAGTACTGAAAATGCACTCAAAGCAATTCAAGAGCTTTCATGGGTGAAAGTTCACGGAGGAGATATCGCCATTGGGCACAGACCCGGAGCAAAATTAATCAGCGATCTTCGGCTTTACCGGACTACTCACGTATTCACGCTACTGTCAGAAAAAGAAGGTGGTAAAAAAACCGAGTCGATGGCTCAGAAGAGCGGCATTGAGTGGCTTTGGTTTCCAATGGAATCCGCAAAGCCTCCGAAGGAAGAAAGGCTTCAACACCTGGCCGAACTTTTTGCCAAAATCAAGTCCATTTTGTCAGACAATGGCAAAGTGTATATCCACTGCTCAGCGGGCATTCATCGTACGGGGATGATCAGCTATGCGCTGCTCCGATATCTTGCCTATTCAGAAAAAGAATCACTTGATCTGCTATCTCAGCTGCGTGACACAACTAGTGAAGGAGTAGGTGAAGAACGTGTCGAATGGGCAGAATCTGTTGCCGATAAATTGATTGAACTGTCCGGAAAATAGTCTATTCGCCCAGATAGGATGCATTGATCACAGCTTCTATTTTAGCGTCAAACTCATTTTTTGTAGGGCTGGAAACCACCTGCGACATGATCACAACTACCAACTCTCTGGCAGGATCTGCCCAAAAAGTAGTGTGAAATGCACCTCCCCAAAAAAACTTTCCTGTTTTTACATTCCTGAAATCTCCTGAGTCTTTGGTAGCTACTCCATAGCCATATCCAAAACCAAAGTACCTAGGTATAGATTCAGCTTGATTGCTCCGCATCAGGTTGACAGATTCTTCTTTCAGGATTCTGGTGTCACCATACATACCTCCATTTAAAATTGCCTGACTAAAAACAAAGTAATCTCTTGCTGTCATGCTCAACCCACTGCCACCAGAGTAGTATTTCTTCGCTCCTGAAATGGGGAAATCCGGTCTGAAAAAGCCAAGTCCCTCCTTCGGAATTTCTACTAATCCACTATCCGAAGGAATGTAAAAAGAAGCCAAATCGGATGCCAGACTATCTGGCAACCAAAAGCCGGAATGGTTCAACTGCAGCGGCATGAGGAAGTTTTCCGAAATGTAATCACCGAGTGTCTGTCCGGAAGCGATTTCTACCACAGCCCCTAAAACATCTGTGCTTAGACCATAAGTCCATCTCTCTCCCGGTTGATGAGTCAAAGGCGCTTTCGCTAACCTTTTTACCGCATCCAGGATGGTAAAATCAAATGGATGTGCTGAATCCGGTACCTTCAGTTTGCCATAAATAGCTCCGTATACCGGGCTTGTAAAACCGTAATTGATTCCCGAATTGTGGGTCAGTAAATCATGAATGGTAATTTCCCGCTCCGCAGGTTTTGTAGTCCAGGTAGTATCAGACTCATTATAAGCATCGAGTACCTCCACATCGGCAAATTCCGGAATATACTTGCTGAGTTTATCAGAAAAATTCAATTTCCCTTCTTCATAAAGCTTCAAAATGGCTGCCGATACAATTGGTTTGGTCATAGAAGCTACTCTAAAGATCTTGTCTGTAGTCATCGGTGTGCTTTCAGCAAGATTATCATAACCAAATGCTTTTTCATAAATAACCTTTCCCTGTCGGGCAATTAACACCGAAGCACCCGGAATAGATTGCTTGCCTATATATTCCTGAGCGACAGACTCAATTCCGGCAAGGCTGTCTGCGGAAAAACCGACGGAGGCCGGATCAGCAGTTGGAATTCTTTCTGTCGTTTGCTTTTCAGGGCTGGAATTACAGGCAAATAAAGCTGTTAAAATAATAGTAATCAGCAAAAGTCTCATAGATCAGGTTTTTTGGAACCTGAATCTAGTAAAAGATTTCTTCAATGGCAATCAGAGTAGCACCGTTGGGTAACAAATAGCTGATCAGCTGAACAATCCAACAAACACTTTTTCAACTGAAAATATAACATGATGATTAAACTAAACAATTACAGCTACGCAATTGCCTTGATGATATTTGTCTCAATGGCATTTGTGAGCTGTCAGCAAAATGAAGAATTATCCAGTCTGACGGAAGAGACTAGTCGCCAGCAAAATGCAGCAAATTTCGATTTCGATCAGTTCGGAATTACACACAATGCATATCTGGATTACGTGAGGCAAATTCCGAATGCCAATGACCCGAAAGCAAGGTATCTTCATGGCAAAACATTTGTTTCTCCGGTATTTGGCAGTTTTAACAACAACATCAGCTGGGAGGAAATGAGTGGTTCTTTTCCTGATCACATCGCCAGGGTCGAGGCAATATCCCGTGGTACCTATCGGGCAGAGTCGGAAGGACTGAGCCCTGAAATGACCGATTTTCTGAACAGGCTGGCAGCTCTATCCAAAACCGCATTGGATAATCAATTATCAGTCGGTCAATTTCAACATAAAATCGGGCAATTGGAAGCTGATGTGAAAAGACATCAGGCAATTATTATTGATTTGGCAGCCGGAACATCAAATGATGGCGCTACCATGTTGGCAATTTGCTCTATCCTGAGATATAGCCTCGACTACTGGGAAAATGCCTATAATACGCAAAAGGCTGCACGTCCCGGATTTGGCCAGCGGGTAAAAAGAGCGCTTGCAGATGCCTGGGGCTATATTTCCGACTGGCAACCAATTGGAGATGGTTATTACAGCTGGTCGCATGAGTCGGCTTTGGTAAACACCGATTGTGTCTCTGACGGTGTTTACGAAAACTGATCGACAGACGCAATAGCAATAAATCTCATCAATATCGGCCTTCGGGTCGGTATTGAAGCTACCTTGCCTTCCTCTTTCTCTTGTAGAGTTCACCATTGAGCCTGTTAAGCTTCTTGATTTCCTGATTACTCTTTTTCCTGAGATAGTAGATGTCGAACAATCCGCTATTACGCTTAAATTCGATGTTTCCCAGCGTACTCAATTTGAAGTAGTCAATGTATCTTTTGTTTTCAACAAGTAATTTCGACTGACCAGCCAGAAGGTCATATGTTACTTTAAAATCACCAAAGTCTCTTTTAATCATCTGATGATAAAACTTCAATAAAGCCTCATTATTGGTGTAAGTATCTCTTCTAAGCTGATTGAATGTTGCGAACTGTTCACCATTACACTGATCCATCCCAGCCAATCTGCAATTTTGAACAATTAATTTTTGGCCAAGTGATACATCGGAACGGACTCTCGAGTTGATATCTCTTATCGCCCGATAGGTCTTTTTCAATACCTGGCTCACCTCAATCAATTGGGCCTCCAGGCTGTCGACCAGCATGCCTGTTTCAGAAATCTGACTCCACGATTCTGATAGTTCGCCAAACCTCCTGTCGGCAATAAATTTCTTTGTGCTACCTTCAATTTCGGAGGTGGACTCAAAGCTAAGCTTTACCAGCTGATTCACGAGCGGCGCCTGCCTGGCGATGGTCTCCTGATAGCCACGCATGAGGGTATCAGAGACGGTCAGAAGAGAATCGACCCTGGCTGTTATTTTAGTAAGCAAAACTTTATTCTTTCTGACAGTTGTCGGTTTATTATACCTGGCTTTCGGCTGATCTTTCAGGACAGGCATCTGTTTTGCCCGAGCCATTGCATAAGATTGTGCTCTTTTTTCATACTTCTCACTATCGACACTCCACTTTTTGAGTCTTCGGCCATATCGGCTGATGGAACGCTTTACTCGTTTTGCTTTGTAAGCGGCAGGCTGATAGAGTTCCGCTTTAATCCGTTTCAGGGCTACCTTTTTAATTTTACCAGTTTCTCTTTTGACAACCGCCTCATGCTTTTTACCATAAGCAACAGCACTTTTAAACCCCTTGATTGCAGCTTTATTACCAGCAATCTGCTCATTGATTTCCCCTCCCGGGGACTTTTGCAGCGGAGCAGCTGAATGTTCCGCGAAAGCCAGCATTTTGGTGTTTTTAGGATTGTATGTGTAGCCATTGAAAGCCACCGTGTAAGCATACTGAACAGGCGACATTTTATAATATCTGTCTAACTGTTCGTAAAGGGATTCAATTCTATAAACCTTCGAAAAAGCTGTATCTTTTTTAGGGAGATAAGCTTTCCATTGATTCGACTGATAGGTGGGAATACTCACAGGTAATTCTAACAGCTGAAAGACAGGATCAGCAGGCAGGTGAGCCAGGATCATCTTCTCCGGAGGCATCAGGAAATACTGAAAATCCTGACTTTTTTTATAGCGATAAGTGCTGTAAACATAGTCTTTGTTAAAAATCTTCGCCCAGATACGCTTCAACCATTGCTTTTTTTGAGCCATATAGCCACTTCCCCACGTCGGA
>JBCBHL010000283.1:0-9804 GCA_038525605.1 Bacteroidota bacterium | reverse complement strand
TATAAAAGTGGTGAAAATCGACGGTAGCAAACCCTCTATCGGAGCATATCTGATCAGATGGGCATCACGTATTTTCGAAGGACTGATATTTTTTTACGGTTTGGTACCGGTCATTACCATTGCCGTTTCCGAAAAGGGCCAGCGGTTAGGAGATATGATGGCAGGAACGACGGTGATTCGAACCAATAAGACTAAAAAGATCTACAGAAATCCTCTGGATATGACGGAAGAGAAGGAGGATTACACAGCAAAATACCCGGAAGCAATCAACCTGACAGACTATGACATCAGAATCATTAAAGAAGCTATCAGGGCATATAGATTCAATAACAAAAGAGAGCCTATTGATGCTGTGACAGAAAAAGTAGAGGAAATCTTATCTGTGAAATGCAATGAGCCCCCAATACAATTTTTGTCTCATGTGATAGAAGATTACAATCACCTCATTACAAGAGATATGTAATAGCACAAAAACTATGTAGAGATATTGCACCATGTGCTTATGTGCTTTAGAAAGCTCTTTCCGATCAGGAATTAACATGCATTCACAGTTCACTACACACTATCTACAATTCATTACATCCCCCTTTTTTGACATAGAGCAATTGCGCATCTTTGAAATGTCAAAAAAATAAAAGGAAATGAATACTCAAAAACAAAGACTCACAATTATCGGCGGAATTATCCTGGCCTTGTTTGTTACGCTAAATCCGGGGACTGGATTTGCGCAGGTTGTTATTGGCAAAAACGGTAATGACGTAATCGTCAACTCAAAGTCAACTACTATCAGATCTTCCAGTGGAAAAACGACTATCAAATTCGACAAAGGAAGCACTGATTATAAGATAGAGTATGAGGGAGAAATCGAAATTTCTGATGATGACAAAGACATCACCGGAATATCCAGGGGAGGTTTTTTTGAAATCAGCAAATCAGCATTCGGAAGCAGACGCAGAATTCTGATCGAGTCTACCAGCAGTGGCCTCACAAAAGAATATTATGAAGGTAGGAAGAAAATACCATATGAGCCTGCAGGCAGAGAATGGCTTGCCGAAGTACTCGTGGATGTACTCAGAAGCACTACACTTGGTGCGGAATCGAGGGTGAAAAGGTTTTATGCAAAAGGAGGAACGAACGCAGTGCTGGATGAAGTAGATTTCATCGATAGTGATTATGTGAAAACTGCTTATCTCAACATATTATTGAGCTACAGACTATCTTCAAACGAGGTAGTTAAAGTACTCAATGTCGCTGGAGATGATATCAAATCTGATTATTACCTTACCTCGATATTGACCGAGAATCAGTCAACATTATTACAGGATAATCAAACGAAAGAAGCATTCATCAAGGCGACAAAAAGTATTAATTCAGATTATTACAAAACAAGTGTTCTGAAAGAAGCGGTTAATAATGATGATATATCTGACAGCGAATTGTATTCCATCCTGGAATCAAGTGAAGACATCGGCTCGGATTATTATTTGTCCAGCTTGCTAAAAGAAATGCTTGATAACAGGGACATGGGAGATGCAAACCTGTCAAAACTGCTCGAGCTTTCCAATTCTATTAATTCTGATCACTACAAATCTACTGTATTAATAGAAGCGCTTGAATCAAATAATGTTCCTGATGCCGCCTTCGATAAGCTGGTGATAAGTGTTGATAACATTCAGTCAGATCATTACGTGAGAGAAGTACTGGAAGAAATACTGGACAATCAGCTTACTGATGTGAAATTAAAATCCGTGCTGGATGTCGTTGAAAAGAATATTGATTCAGATCATTACACAAGAGAGATTTTATCAGATGTAATCGATGAGCAGGAAATAAAAGGACAATCACTTTTTGCTGTAATAGATGTTGCTGAAACAATCAACTCTGACTATTACCTAAAAGAAGTGCTGGGCGACATGGCTGATATACGTGACTTTTCTGATGATCAGCTGATTCAGATATTACAGGCATGTAGCAAAATAGGATCAGATTACTATCTCTCATCTGCGTTGGTAGAGTTCGCACCAGCAGTAAACAGGGCCGGTAGCAAAGTGAAAGACAAATACACGGAAATAGCCAAAGGGATTAGTTCCGAAACTTACTTTGGTAAGGCTATGAGAGCACTCAACAGATAACTCCAACAAAAGAACGCGGCTAGCAATTACCAGTAATTGTTAATCGCGTTCTACTCACTTAATTGCCACTACCTATCATCTAACCTACTCCTTTGATCAGACCAAACCTCTGGATTCAATGGATAGATTCCTTTTGGTTCTTTAGTTGAAGTTTATTTCTATTTCACTAAAGCAACCAGATTCATATTTTTAGTTTAGATTGGTAAAATGAAGTGGCTTAAACTCAATAGCATACCCATGTTTAAGTACATCATACTGATATTGCTCGGTGCGGTAGTCAGCATGTTTTTGCTCTATTATCTTACTTCCAGTGAGTACATAGAGGAATTTTCCGTGCACTACTGGTGGATCCTTTCTTTAGTCGGTGCTTCTACACTTGTATTACTGGAATTCATTTCAATGGCACTAGATCGGTTGATACCGTGGCGGTTTAATGCAGGATACCGCATGTTGGCAGGTTTTCTGGCAATCAATATCATCGTTTTCTGTATCGATGCAGCAGTTCTAAAAGTCGGTTTTGGGATGATCGGTGAAGAATCTGATATCTTCGATAACCATCGTTCTATGGTCATTAAGCTATGTATTCTTTCAGTGATATTTTCTCTTATTTACTCCATTATTTACTTTGCCCGAGCATCATATAAACAGTTTGCTTCCTTGCAGGTAGAGACTATCAGACAGGATCGAAAACAAATTGATCTGCAATTGAAAGCTCTTAAATCTCAATTGAGCCCTCACTTTTTATTCAATAGTTTGAATTCAGTTTCTTCCCTGATCCATGAAAATGGTGCGCATGCAGAGACATTTGTCCGGCGGCTGGCATTGATGTATCGCTATATTCTGGAAAGTTATGAGAAAAAGCTGGTGCCTCTGGCCGACGAAATGAAGTTTGCTTCGGCCTATCATCATTTACTCAGTATCAGATTTGGAGATAACCTGGTTTTAAACAATCAACTGGAATCGGAGCGCATGGATTCGAAAATACCTCCGGTTACCATTCAGATGCTGATCGAAAACGCCATTAAACATAACATTGTCGAAAATGATCAGCAGCTGCGAATTGATGTGAAGTCTACTGACAAATACCTGATAGTTGAAAATAATATTACGCGGCTCAATGAAAATGCGAAATCGCATAAGATCGGTCTCAAAAATATCAAAGCCCGTTACAAGTTGTTAACCGGAAAGCAAGTGCAGGTTATTTCCGAAAATGAGGATTCTTTCACAGTCAAACTCCCTTTGATCAAATGAAAAAGCTATTCATTCATCACCCGGTTTTCAGGCTGTTTAGTCCGCTTTTTGGTGGTAGCCTTGTGTATTTGCTCATTTTACTATCTAACAACGATGTTGAACAAATCAATGAGGAGTTTCTAACGCAGGAATTGTACTTTTGTATTGGCTTGTCCTACCTGATACAAGAGTTTTCAAGGCTTACTTTAATTTTGTTTGCCCGCATTATCAGAATCACTTCGCAGTTGTTAAAATGGGTCATTCAGGTAGTATTGACAATATTATTGACATTTCTGATCGTTTCATCGTTGGTACATCTTTACTATGAGTTTATGTTGGGCTATACACCCAATTTTTCAGAACTGTTATTGTTCAATGTGATATTCTCAGTTATCTCACTGATGTATATTTCAATGTACCTGAGCCATCAATTCTTATATCAGATCAATACCTCCAAAATCAATATCGAGTTGGAGCGTAAAAGTGAGATTCAGGAGGACTACAGACAATATATCAGAGGGATCAACCCTGAGTTGTTGTTTGAAGGACTGGAAGCATTGATTGTTCAAATGAAACTGGCTCAAAAAGATTCTACAAGCGCAGATCCGGATGAACTACTCGATGTGCTTTCGATGGTTTATAGATATCTTCTGAGCAATCGGTCAAAAGAACTGATCCGGATAGAAGAAGAAGTAGATGCATTGGTAAACCTTACTGGACTATTTGATTATTTGCGTTATTCTAAAGTTAAATTAGCAGTGAAGGTTGATCCGGCAGGAAAGATTGTACCGGGCACTTTGTTTTATCTGGTGCAGGAATTGGTGAAAGTGACGATCCACTCGCCATTGCTGGAGCAGGAAATTGAGCTTTATGAAACTGATAAACACCTGATTTTAGAAACTTTGAAAAATGATAAAGTAAATGAGGAGTTTATGCCAGACCTGCCCGAAATGCTTAATAGGAGTTATTCATTTTACGCAAACGAAAAAATAACGATAAAAGAAACTGATACAACTCGTTCGGTACTGATTCCAAAAATTACCATAAATACAGATTGATCATGAAGATAGCTATAGTGGAAGACGAACTGCCCGCAGCAGAAAAGCTCACAAGATATTTGAAAAAATATGATGAAGGTGTGGACGTGCTGCAAACTATGAGAAGTGTGGAAGATGCTGTGGCATGGCTCACTAAAAACCAATCGGAATTGGACCTGATATTCATGGATATTCAGCTGTTGGACGGTTTGAGTTTCGAAATATTCAATAAAGTTAAAATAGAGAAGCCTGTCATATTCACTACGGCACATGATGAATACGCAATTGATGCTTTTCAGGTAAATGGAATTGCCTATCTGCTAAAACCTGTGACATTTGTAGGCTTATCTGCTGCCCTAATGAAATTTCAATCTTTGAAAATGCAACTTGGAGGTGCGGAGATTTCGCAATCCGTGAAAGCGGTTTCAGATCAGGTAGCGCGAAAGAGTTATAAGGACAGGTTTCTTGTCAAAATCAGGGATCATATCCAATCCCTGAAATCAGAAGAGGCCACCATGTTTTATGCAGAAGGACGAACTGTATACCTTGTTACCGAGGATGGTAGGAGATATATCATTGATTATAAACTGGAGGCACTGGAGGAACTATTGCAGCCAGACAAGTTCTATCGGGTCAACAGGACTTTTATTGTCAATATTGATGCCATAAAAGATGTAATCGTTTATTCCAACAGCAGACTGAAAGTGGTACTCAGCACTGATTTTGACAAAGAGATTATCGTGAGCAGAGATAAGGTAAGTGCTTTTAAAGGATGGTTTGAAGGCAAATAGCAAGTTGGTTGGGTTTTCTAATGCCGCGTAGCAAAAAATATTAGCTGTAAAATTGCAGTTCGTAACATTCATAATCATTAATTTTTCTCGGAAGTGATAAGGGCGTTGGTCTGCAGAAGTGTTTTAAGGTCGATGATCCTCAGAAAACCAGGTGGGTTGATAAATCATAAAACGCTTAGTTCTCTGCATCGAATTGATTATATTTAATTACTTAAACAATCTAAAATCACTAATTATGAAAAAACTACCATTACTAAAATCAGCCATGTTAGCTGTATTTTGTGGCCTGTTGATGACGGGATGCATAGAAAGAAATGAAGGTCTGGATGTCAGGCCTGCTGATCCGGTTTTCGTGGGTTCTCTTATCGAAGCGGTTGATATTACTACAGATGCACCGGATGTAACAAGCACTCAAACCGTGTTCAATGGAGCGGTTTCAATGGATAAGGACAAAGAAATTGAGGTCGTTTATGGCTTTTTCTGGTATGATCCCAATGATAAGCTTTCTGAACAAAATCCTAATAGAATTGAAGTTGGAGTGGCTTCCGGAAGTTTTGAATTTACTTCTGATGAATTAACAGACCTTCCGAGAGAAAGAGAACTGATTGTATGTGCATTTGTCGAAAGAGATAATAGGACAGAAATGAATGTCGGAGATGAGGTGCCATTTACGGTTCCCAAACCCTAATAAAGTAGAAGACTTAAAAAAAAATCCCGGTCGATTGATAATGTCGACCGGGATTTTTTTTGTGTCTTGTCTGACTATTGAACTTTCACATCAATTAGCATGGACGCCGGTGAAGATTCTGTAGCTGGTGTCACTGATCTAATAAACAGTATACCTCTGATGATACCGCCATCTTTGTCAACATCAGTTTGAAAACCGATAGCTGTGCCAGCTGTTACATTACTGATTTCGCCATCTTCAGCAGTGTCTTCTCCATTATTATAGGCTTCATCTATTTCAAAAGCACTCCTGAGTGTAAAGAAGTTGCTTTGTGAAATTGTTAATGTCCTGAAAGTAGTGATGTGAAGAGTTGACCAGTTCTGACCATTTGGTGAAAGATCATACTCGCTGGCAGGGAAGTTTTCCGGAGAAGATAATACAGCCTGACCACCTGAGAAATAAAAGCCAAAGTCTACATCTTTGGATAGGGAGCTACCTGCTACAATATCAGCAGAAGTTATCGTTTCTCCCAAATTAGCAGAAAACCACGTCGCAGAAGTACGCTCATCTTCCGGTGTATCCGGAGAGTTTTGAACGGGTGCCATCATCGTGATATCGGAGAATGTTCTGGCATCTGGACTGGAAATATTTACTGTTATTCTCACAACGTTCGATTGTCCTAAGTCATCTGTAGTAATAAAACTAACTTCGATTTCATCGTTTCCTGTAAAGGTTGTAGTCAGGTTATTGATATTAGCATTTGTTTTATCCTCAGATATGGTGACATCAGCGGAACTTGAGTTTTCATCTTCTATGACTACATTTTCTCTAAACCCAGTAGTGATAAAAGACCTAAATCCTCCCGGGGTAGACAGGCTAAAACTCCATGTGACAACTGTACCGGATGTTAATGATAACTCTGTTCGGTCATCATTGAAAGTAATTTCACTACTTCCTGTCGCATCATAAGTGATCGATGGTTGTGGAATAAAGGGTTCTTCATCATCATCGCCGCAAGCTGAAAGAAGCCCAATCGTGCAAATGGCAATAATTCCTGGTATAAATCTTAAAAGGGAGGTAAACTGTCTTTTCATAGATCAATAATAGATTAGCATCAATTAACTGATCAAAATTAATGAATAATTGGGAATCGTATCGGTTTAAATAATCTGTTAAAAGGCAAATGAATTGAAATAGCAATGGTGAGTGGCATTTGATTGATTTAAATCTGATTCGCCGATTTTAAAATGATTTAATCAAAGCGAAGTAGTCTCGTTTTCAGACCAGATTTGAACTGAGGTAATGCAAATCGTTTATGTTTGTGTTTTTTACTATAAATCGCATTGAGAAATGATATCAACCCATTCGGTAATGATGAAAGTACTTTTGCCTTTTTTAACATTTTTGTTGCTTAGTATTTCCATGGAAGGCAGGCAATCAAGTGATTCGTCGGCTTATAAAATGCTATCGAAGCTACATAATCAGTTTGATGCCCGGTTCAATGCTCTACCTAAGGGGGAAACTTTAAAATGGAAAGCACTTAGGAAGGCTACAATCAAAAAAGGAGATCCAATTGCTGATAAATTGATTGCTTTTCTAACCTTCAACGGCAAACCCGATCTGAAGCAATATCAGTTTTTTCCATTTGGAGTAGCTGAAAAAGAGGGCGTCAGGATTTACTACCTGTTACGAGTCCCAAAGGACAAATCGGATAAGGAGATTGATTTGATTAGCTATGAAGAAATGAGTTTTCAGGGGGATAGAATGTATTTATTTGGTTGTAGGGAATTTAGGTGGAAGGAAGATATGCTGGTAATTGGTCGAAAGGATAGGTTGAGTGTAATGGACGATGAATTTCATAAATTTAGTAAGAAGGATCAGGAAGGAGCTAGAAAGAAGATCAAACCGATGGGTAGGTCATTGCAGGATTATCTGATTGGATTTGTGATGGGGAAGAAGTTGCTGAAAGATCAATTGAAGAAAAAGAATTAAACATGCTGTGGAAAAGTAGTTTGTGGTGATGAAAGATATTTTCAGAACTTACGGGAGTCAAAAGATCAGTTGACTAAGAGAGGATAATTGTCGTGGTAATTGCTTATATTGTTCATGAAGAAGGATTTTTAGTGAAAACCGATTTTTAGATTTTAAAACCAACATACAATGAAAAAGCTTTCAACTTCAACAATACTTACCTGTTTCTTTTTGATTTTGTTATGTACGACGGGATGCTTCAACACTGGTGTTGTGGGAATTGATGCGGATGCTTTAGATGATTTGCCACCCGGCTATCGAAATGAAGTTGAGGTTGTTACCAATTCTCCTGATGCATCAGCTAATCCAGTCGATTTTAAAGGCGTGATCACTATCAATAGCAATGAGACGATAGAAGTTGCTTATGGCTTTTTCTGGTATGACCCGAATGATCCCAAATCTGCTGAAAACCCTGCAAGGATCGACGTTGGTACAACCAAAAAGACTATTTCCTTTGAAGAAAGCGTTGAAGACTTACCCATAGAAAGAGAGCTGATCGTTTGTGCTTTCGTTGAAAGAGGAGCTGGCGCAGAGATGAACATCGGAGATGAGGTCACATTTGTAGCACCAAAACCCTAATAGCCTGAGAAAAAAATGATATCTGTCACTGGAAGGCGCTCTTTTTATTAATTGATTGATAGTCTAACAGAACCTGACAAAGTTCATCGTCAGGATTCTGAAAGCTGCCCATTATTCAGATATTTTTAGCCACTGCTACTTGGGCATTGTTTTACAGAAAGTGCAAGAAATGATGAATTCGCTGCTAGAAGTTGAAATCTTCCGGTTCTCCTTTCAGTTTTCTTCCTTCGAGGATGAGGTTTCTCCATCGGTCTGAGATCATTTTATAGATGCTCATGCTGTCTTTATCATATTCACCCATCAATATACCTGCGTCTTTTTTTATCAGGTATTCCTGGTGTAAAGTAGGCAGAATGTCAGCTATTCTATTACTCTTATGATCTGCTGCCGCAAAATAGATCGCCTCTTTCCAGTCGTGATTGGCTCTGATTGGAACTCTTTCAGGAGATACATCGCTCAAATATTCAAAAGCCCAGTCATAGACAAAATCAGGTCTTTCCGAAATCCAGACTTTATAATCCTTGATGAAGTTCACCATTTTTCTATCATCGCATAGTTTCGCAAATTCTGTTAATTGGTCATCATCGTACATTCTCAAAAAAGGTTTCTGAGGAGTAACAGGTTTCGGTGTTACTTTCTTTTGTTCTTTTTTGCTTTCGTGTTGATCTCTGAAGTGTACATATTCCAGTTCCTTTTCTTCCCGAATGTCGGGCAGAAATAGGAGTTTGTGGTTTCCCGTCATTAAGTTGTGATAATCAAAATACTCATTGAAGGTGTCGCCATTTTTTAGATATTCATTTTTCATCATTCGAAACTCGGAATAGTGGGAGTGATGGCTTCCAAACTTGATCAGCTGTTGTGGTTTTCTTAGATACTGCTGATATAGCTCAATATCTTTATCAGTGATTGGCTCAATGCCATCATAGTCCAGAATGTTCTCGGCAAACATATCAAAATCTTTGGTCGCCAAAACTTCAGAAGGACGCGGGATTTCTTCCGCTCGCCAAAGACATTCGGTGTCAAATAATTTTTTATGTTGAATTTCTCTGAGAGCCTCCCAACCTTCAGTTTGAAATCGTTTCAGCGTTCTTTCTTGCTGGAATTTTGTGTAATCTCCATATACTTCCAACTGTGCTTTTTTCTCAGCATAGTTTTTTACAAATGGATCTACAGAAGATTCCTGAAATTGATCGAAATAGCATTTATATTTTTCGTTGCTTGTTATTTCGTTGATGATTCGTTCCTCAGCGGCTTTTAGTGTTTCTTCTTTACTCATGATTGTACGTTATTATTTAAAACAGATTAATAGTATTGTTTATTCCAGGTTTTAAGAACCC
>JBCBHL010000282.1:0-9848 GCA_038525605.1 Bacteroidota bacterium | reverse complement strand
AGGCCAGAGGTTCAGAAAACGAAAAGGTATGGGTGTTCTTTGGTGTGATGATGGCCAACGCCAAAAAAATAGCACTAGGCAAAGCCCCTCCATTACTTCAGCAAGTAGCGTGATTCAACATCGCACGTTATGCCAATGGGGAAAGTGCGTCCAATCCATAAAATCAGACTAATGTAAATACAAAACTGTATCAAAATTGTATTTTCCTAAGAGCAAAGAAGCAGATGAAATCCAGATTCTAACAACTAATCGCATAGATCGAGCAACACTGAACAGTTACTTTCACCAAAATCACTATTTTTCAGGAGAAGCCTCCTTTGAAACCTAACAGCAAAATGTCATCTGTTTGCTCTTCTTTTCCATTGGCAATCCAATCATTAATCGCAAAACCAAAGATACTCTGTTGAAATTCTGAAGGCTTGGTAGCATTTTCATTAATTAGTTTTTTTAGCTGGTTAAGGCCAAATTTCTTATTGTCATATCCACCAAACTGATCAGTATAACCGTCGGAATAGAGATAAACAGCAATCTCCGATTCAGCAAAAGAAATCTTAGTTGTCTGAAATGCTGACGAGGGATCTATTTCGCTCTGGTTTCCACCAAGGGAAGCTTTCGCACCGGATACTTTTAGTAACTCGTCGTTTCTCATGTACATTAGCGGTCTGTTTGCACCGGCAAATTCAATTTCTTTTTTGTCGTGCACGATGCAGCATATTGCCGCATCCATGCCATCTCTGTTTGAATCGGTCTTTTTGTCCTGTTGCAAGGTATCTTCGATGATGTTGTTGACTGCAATGGCAATTTGGCCGGGATCATAAATCTGTTGCACATTGACCACTTGGTTCAGGAAGGCATTTCCCGACATTGACATGAAAGCTCCCGGAACTCCATGGCCCGTGCAGTCGGCCAGTACGATGATGGAAATTGGTCCTTTAGGCGTGTTTTCCACATGAGTAAACCAGTAAAAATCTCCGCTGACGATATCCCGTGGTTTCAATATTGTGAAGAAGTCGGGAATCACTTTTTTGATCTCGTCCTCATTTGGCAGAATTGCCATTTGTATTCTCTTCGCATAGCTAATGCTATCGGTCATTTTTTCGTTGAATATAGCAAGATCCTCGTTGGCAAGCCGAAGTGAATTGGTCCTTTCTTCCACAATGGTTTCCAGGTTCTTATTCACGTGATTCAACTCATTTTTGAGTGTGATATTAGTTCTAAAATACTTTTCATATCGAAGTACTAACAGAATTGCCTGACAAAATATAAAGAAGAACAGCCCTACAGGAAGTACAGTTTGCGTATTCAGAATTCCTGAGAAATAAAGCAGGTCATTAATGCCTGCGGCAAAGAGTAAAATCCACCCCAACAGATAGATCAAAGCGCCATTTCGCTTTCTGATAACCGCTATTACAGTGAGGTAGGTAAGATATAAAGCTGCAAGTAGCGTAAATATCTGATATACTACCAACATATGTGTGTATATGCCGGGAGATAATATGACAACCAGTATGGAAAATACGATCGTAAATCCAATTGTCACAAGTGTAATGATTTTGGAGGCATCTTTCTTAAAAATCCAGATACTGTAAAGAAAGAAGCTACCGAAAGAAAGGTAGTAGGTCAGATAATCTATTTTATGCAGTAAAACCCAAAACCCGGAAAACAAGTTTGCCGAGATATTTTCACTAACTAGTATTCTGACAAACATGAATATGCAAAACAGTGCAAAATAAAGAGGAGAATAATCTTTTTTCCTAGCCACGTACAGACCTATGTGATAGATCCCCATCATGAGAATAGATCCGGCTAAAAATAAGTCGAGCCAGATATTTTTATTTTGACTTTTAACCATCGAATCAGCGTCACCAATGGCAATTTGTCCGACTAATCCACCTGAATGGTTGTGAAAATTACTGGTCTGAATAATCAACTCGACATTCCTTTTAGCAAACTTTAAAGGAATTACATCATTTTTTGATTGAGGGATGGTAGCTTCCTCATCTCTACCTACTGATCCCGATTCTGCCATCACTTTGCCATCAATGATCACCTTGTAGGCCATTCCTCTGGAACTGAGTCTGATAGCGATATCAGACGTTGCTTTACCAAGATCAATTTGAACCCTGTAAGTCCCAAACCCATATTTTGAGAGTGTAGGGATTTCAGGAGAAGTTGTCCATTCTGACGGAACGGGATAGTATTTTTTGATTTGATAATGTGAAGAATCATAAAAATCCTGTGCTACAAAGAGTTTTTCCCAGTAAAATTCCCAGTCACCGTCAAGATTGATTGGTTTTGTAGTAGTAAAATCTATACCCGATAGGTCAATTTTGCCATTTTTTACTTCAAATTGATCGTTGAGATTTACCCTTCCGCCGTTGCAGGAGAACAGGATGCCACATAAAAATATCATCCCTATTGCTTTTAGGCAGGTTAGTGGTTTCAATAAGTTCATAATAAATTGCCGGTAACTGTTTACAAAAACTGTAAACATCATTCATTTTACAATTAAACAAAGATTAACTGAATATCAAAATTAATCTGTTGGCAGATCTAAGCTCCGTAAATTCGATGAGTCTAAGTATTATTCTGTTAGATTATTTGAATTTGACTACTAAGTGCGAAGGCATTTGAGAAAAAAGTAGTTTGATTGTTCAATATTTACCAGTTGAAGAAACACCCTTTCGATTTTGCAGATAAGGAAATTATCATCATTTTTCAAAAAGATGAAAATCCCCTCATTTTTGGCTAAAAATACTCATTAATGGGTATTTTTATTATAGTGCCTTATCTCGAAATTACAACGATATAATACTTCCGGATACTCTCAATGCTATTTTTCTATAAAGCAGTGAGAGGATTTCGGATTAAACCAAATCGCTCATGAATTTAGACATTTTACTATGCTTTTCAATGTTTGGTAAATTAAAGTTGAGATTGATTGCCATGTGTGCATTATTGGTGATCTCAAATTGCTTGATTGCAGCATGTCCTAATCCTGATGAGTTGGATTTTCAGATCAGCGCTACCAGATGTGTAGGGACCACTGTTGTTTTTTCGGCTTTTACCTCAGGAACAGCCAGTGATGTGTTCGAAATTATTACCGAAGGGGATACAATCAGATCGGCTCCATTTGAGTACACTTATACAACTTCCGGAACAAAAGAGGTGATATTGAGAAGGATTGCTACAGATAATTGTTCCGATCAAATAGCAAGAAGTTTGATTATCAGTGCACCCCCGATAGCTGATTTTAGTTTCGATAGTGATAATAGCGACCCGCCATGTGCCAGTGAATTGATTCAATTTACGAATACCGGCTCTTCAGGTCCCGGACTGGAATATTCATGGGATTTTGGTGATGGCAACACTTCTACGGAACAAAATCCTGGTCACATGTTTGCAGTCATCGGTTCAGCTAATAGAAGTCTTACTGTAACGCTAACAATTCTGGATACGGGTACTGGCTGTTCTGCAAGTATTTCACAAACAGTCATTGTTAGAGAATCCCCACAGGTCAGGATTCTGGATGAATTTGGAGGCAGTATTGATGAATTTAATAATTGTGGAGTTTCCACTACGGCAAACCCTGAGTACACTATAGAATTCAATGATGATTCAGAGTCAGGTGCTACTAACTACACAGTTGATTGGGGAGATGGATCGCCATTGTTCAACAGTTCCTCTGCACCCAGTACGCACACTTATACGACATTAGATGTATTCACCATAATTTATACTGTGACAGGGCCAAATGGGTGCGTAGAAACAAAAGAAATTCCAGTTCTAAATATTACAAATCCCGGAGTTGGTATTGTAAGTCTGGGAAATACTAACGGCTGTTCACCATTAGTCATTCCATTTGAGATCAGAGGCGTGGATAATAATCATAGTTCAACAACCTACACGGTAGATTTTGGTGATGGATCAGATGTAGTTGAGTTCAATCATCCACCTCCGTCATCAATCGATCATACATATACTTCAACCTCATGCGGACAACCAGGAGATAGTTTTGAAGCGAGTATCGTTGCTACGAACGCGTGTCTTACCACGACCAGTACAGTGGACGCCATTGTGATATTTACCCCTCCACAGGCTGAATTTGAGCCGGCTCAGGAAGTAATTTGTGTTGGTTCACCGCTTACTTTTCATAATACGACCATTGCTGGTGCCAACACTTCTTGTAGTAGTCAGGCTAGGTACATCTGGGATTATGGTGATGGCTCTGATCCGGATACAGTTTTTACCTTGTCAAATGTTGAGCATACTTTTAGTACTGCCGGTTCTTACAATGTTACTTTGAATGTTAGAAATTCTTGTGACGACAGTGAGTTCACACAGGAGATTTTAGTATGTGATGAATTGCCTGTGGCTGCCTGGGAGGCTGAATTTGGTGGCGTTGTTCAGGCTTCTGGACCCAATTGCGACGACAGTGCACTGGAGATCAATTTGCCAGCTGGTAGTTGTCCACCAGTGACGATCAATTTGACAAATAACTCGCTGATTCCATGCATGGACAGTATTTTATGGAGCATCGATGCGCTCGAAGGATTTGCCTTTTCAAATGGAGAAACCACCTCTGGTAACCTTAGCGAAACTGTCACCTTTTCACGAGGAGGCACCTACGTTTGTAAATTGACTGTGATGAATGCCTGTGGCGTGTCTGAAAGTTGTTTGAAATTTGTCATCAATGACGAACCGACTGCAGCTGCCATCATTGACGGAAGTGATGTTTATTGTGAGATAGAATCAATCGATCTGTCAGCTACAGAGGTAGCTGGTGCCGATTCATATCGCTGGGAAATAACCGGAACCTCAGGAACACCCGATCCGTCTGTATCAGTTGATTTAAATATAAGAGACATTGATCCTTTTCAATTACCAGCCGGATCCTACAATGTTTCAATTTTCACTACAAATGTATGTGGTGAGGCCAATGCAACGCTCCCTATAACCGTAATTCCCGTACCTTCTGCGGACATATCACCAGCAGATTCCCAGGTTCTTTGTGAAGGTGAGGAACTGAGTTTAAGTGCTCCTGTCGCTACCGGAGTTTCCTATCAATGGTTGAAGGACGGTGAAGAGATTATTGGTGAAAACAGCGCAGAGCTACGTGTGTCTGAGGCTGGTACTTATAGTGTAAGGGTTGGAAGTGGTAGTTGTGAAACAATAGGGAATGAAGTAGAAGTATCAATTGTAGCTTCTCCGGATGTAGATATTTCTACAGATGACTCATTGGATTTTTGTGAGGGAGAAACAATCAGCGTTACTTTTTCTGCTACAAACAATGCTGCTTTCAGCTATCAATGGCAGCTAAATGAGGTAGATATTCCTGCCGCCACTTCATCAAGCTTTACGGCGGAGGAAGAAGGGAGGTATCGGGTGATGGTTGCTGATGCGCAATGTCCCGGAATCTCAGATATCCTGGAAATAGTGAGAAACCCCTTGCCAGTATTAAGTGTAACACCGGAAAGTTCATCGGTATGCCTCAATGATAGTATTATGCTTAGTGCTTCAGGAGCTCTGACTTATCAATGGAGTCCAGCCAACGGGCTCAGCTCCATTACAGGACCAACCGTAATGGCTTCACCTTCCGATACAACTATTTATACAATAACCGGGGTAGACAATCTAGGTTGTAGCTCAGATATAACTGTTCAGGTGGATACAAGGCCTGTTCCACAGGTTATCGCTGCTCCCTTCGATGATGAAATTTGTGTAGGTGAGGAGACTGTCATTGTAGTGAGTGGTGCCGAGACCTATGAATGGTTAGCAGATATGAGTTTAGATACCTTAAGAGGAAATACAGTAACGGCATCACCTCAGGTCACAACTACCTATTTTGCTGTTGGGTTCAATGAACTGGGTTGTTCGGATACTTTATCAACCACTGTTCTAGTAGATGAACTTCCTGCGATAGAAGCAGGAGATGATAGGGCAGTCTGTATCAATGACGGTTTAATCAACTTATTTGAAAATCCTGACTTAAGTCCTCCGGGAGGAATGTGGTCTGGTAATGGTATCAATGCTGATGGTATTTTCGATCCTTTATCAGCAGGAGTAGGAACATATACTTTTACCTATAGTTTTGAAGATAATACAACCGGATGCCCAAATGAGGATCAATTTCAGCTGACAGTAGAGCCAATTCCTGCTACCGCCTTCGATGTGCCTGCACAGGTCTGCGCGGGATTTCCCGTAGCGTTCGAAAATAATACACCTATCTCTAATGGTCAACTGTCTTACATGTGGGATTTTGGAGATGGATCTGAATCGGATGATTCGGATCCGGTTTATACGTTTCCAAATACAGGAGTTTTCACAGTTTCGTTATCGGCTATCAATCGATCGACAGGTTGTAATGCGACAGTTACCCGTATGGTTGAAGTACTGGAAGCACCAGTGGCTGAATTTGCCAGATCTCTTGATGACAATATCTTTTGTGGACCCATTATGCTATCTTTTACGAATAATAGTACCGGAACAGATCTTACCTACAGATGGGATTTTGGCAATGGGATTACCAGCGAAGAGGAGTCTCCGGGAAGCATTACTTTTATCCCTAACTTATTTACAGATACAGCGTATGTGGTTAGTTTAGATGTAATTAGTAACCTCACCTTTTGTCCGGTGAGAACATTCTATGATACAATTAGGGTTTCACCGAATCCAACGGCCAGATTTCAATTTCAAAGACCTGTATGTGCTGATTTTCCTGTCAATTTTAATAATTCAAGTTTTGGTGCACCAGAGCAGTTTATTTGGGATTTTGGTGATGGATCCCCTGCCGAAGAAACCACTAGTATCAGAAACAGGTCTCACACATACAGAAATGAAACGGATATCGATACTACTTTTTTCGTTACTTTGATTGCAATTAACAATTGTGAAACAGATACCTCTGTTTTGCCAATTGTGGTTCCTCCCAACCAGGTCAATGCCTTCTTCGATACTGAAGTGCTTGAGGGATGTTCTCCCTTTACAGTTCGGTTAAATAGCAATCAAATTTCGGAAAGTAATAACCGCATTACATGGCTTTTGGGTGATGGTACCACTAAAACTGATTCACTGTCTATTCAGCACACTTATGAAACCTCAGGCGAATATTTTCCAAGTCTGATTGTAGAAAACGGGTGCAATGTTGATACGTGCAATTTTTTGACTAATCCTGAATGTGGTTTTGCAATTACGGTGTTAGAGAACGCAACGGCAAGTTTTGAAGCAGATAGCATCGTTTGTTTTGGAGATGAGGTGACAATAGTAAACACATCTTCTTCTGACATCAACAATTTTTGGTATTTTGGTGATGGCAACACTTTTCCGGGAGTAAACCCGGGTAGTTACCGATATGATTCGGTAGGGGAATATACCATTTCGCTAACAGTAGAGCATCCAAATGGATGCGTGAGTCCGCTATTTGAAAAGCAGGTGACAGTAGATGATTTACCTGTTGCTTCTTTTACAATTCCCGATGAAAACTACTGCGACAATGATGTGGTACTCGTTCAAAATACCTCAAATGGAGCTTCTAATTATCTTTGGCAGGTGTCGCAATCCAGTTTTGCCAGCACTGATTCTAATCCGCAAATTCCGTTTCCATCAGAAGGATTGTTTGACATTGTTTTAACTGCCACCGATGAAAATGGGTGTCAAGACCGTACTGTCGAGAGCGTGCTTGTAGGAGCTTCTCCGGAAATTGATTTTAGAGTAGATACCGCTTCAGTTGGTTGTGGTGATCTGGAAGTATTTATAGAAAACAGGAGTTCCTTCCCTGAGTCAGAAGCTATCAGGTACGATTGGTTTTTAGGCGATTCGCTGATCATGTCCGGAGAGGATGACTTTTCCATCACGCAAACAAATTTTCTAACCGAGGAAGTCTCAGGTTCTATCCGTCTGATTGTGGAAAGTGTCAATCAATGTGAGTCTGAAGTCAGCAGGCAGTTTAGTGTTCCAGCTTTTGAAGCAGATGTCTTTGTACCCGAGAATACTGCATTGGCAATTACACCGGGAGAATTGACGAATAATTTATTCAGGTTGAACTTCAAGAATATTGCCGATTATCAGATGAGGATTTTCAATAGATGGGGAAATGAAGTTTTTGCTACTGATGATCCTATGGAAGGTTGGAATGGTAAGTATAATGGACAGATAGCAGAAACCGGAAGCTATGTTGTGCAGGTTAGCTTCAACGATTGCTCAGGAACTATAGGTGATCAGGTGAAACATCTTGAATTGATTGTGCTTAAAAAGAAATAACGCTTATGAAAAGATATTTTTTAACATCAGTATTAATACTTCTTTCTGCGGGATTTGTCAAATCACAAGATGTGATGTTAAATACTCCGGCAAACGTCCCAATTTGGATTAATCCAGCTGCTGCCGGGAATTCAGGTTATGAGTTTAGTTTTGCTGCAGGCTATAAATTGTTGTGGCCTAAAATTGGAAGTTACGGAACTTCTTTCTTTTCAGGTGAGTATGCACTTGAAAGAAAAGCATTTAGCATACAGTTTTTGAATGATGTAGCAGGGACAAAACCAACCGTCAGAAACAGAATTTCAACGGGTTTTTCATATATTCTTCCATTGACAAAACTTCTTAGTCTATCAGGTGGTGCACAGTTTAATTTGGAGAGTAGGAATTCAAGAAAACTGGCTCTGATAGATGATTTTTTAGACGATAATCTGATAGATCCCACGGAAGAAATTAATGACCTAAATACAAATATTTTAAGTAGTTCCATTGGTTTCATGTTATTACATTCCTACTTCAATATCGGTTTCTCGATTGATGATGTAGTGCAAACCACCATTTCTCCTGATATTGAGAATTTGTTATTGGATAAAAATGAAAGATTTACTGTACATGCGGGTGCAAGAACGCCGCCTTCCAGGGCGAAATTTGCATTGGAATTTGATGCTGTATGGACCTGGCAGGGTCCTGCTTCTCAGGCAGAAAATACCCTTTCAATAGCATATTTTGCAAATAGGGAGACGATTCTCGGCATGGGAGTGGGATATAGGAATTTCTTCTTTCAGAATGAAGATTTTGAAAGCACTCAGGATGGACTGGTATTTAATTTTTCCTATACAGGTCTCGATCCGGTAAAAAAAAGGAGGGCCTTTTCTGTCGTGTTGAGTTACAATTTGATCACTTCCAGGCTTGCTCAATCGGGAGGAGGCGGACAAGTGACCTTGTTGTATAATTTTAGTAATACCAAGGATACGGGCACCTGGCAAACCACTACAAAAAAGGTTAGAAAAAAAGTATTGAAACCGCTTGAGTGTATCATGGAGCCAGAAAGCTACGATTTTCCCCAAAGGATGAGAAAAAAGAAGAAAAAGAAAAAAGGTACTGGCACTGGCACTACTACTAACAATACACGAAAAGGAACTGGATAATAAGTAGTGATATTTTGAAATACCACAAGTGAAAATGTTTGAATAGATCATAGTGCTACTTTTTCAATACATTGATTAATCATCTAGTCTGAACTTAAGTGATCGAAAGTCATTTTATCAGTTTTTTAGAAGTAATCATATTCTTTGATCTTGCAGAAAATGATGATCAATTTTTGATCTGTGATTAGTACAATCTTAAATTTTGAGTTTTGATTCCCTACTAACCGTCCGATTAGAAAGTTGTCAATTCGAGGTGCTGTATTAGTTTTTTGAGCAATTCTATAAGCTATCGGTATTACAATTGCTCTTGATTATTCATTGTTTACTAATAAAATTTAATTCGCTGCCTCTCCGGCGCTTTCCGCTGAAATAAAATGATTGATTAGTTTTGTGAAAATAGGTAGATGGAAATCACCTATCAATTATTGAAATTATCAGCTTCATAAA
>JBCBHL010000281.1:0-9925 GCA_038525605.1 Bacteroidota bacterium | reverse complement strand
AAAGAAAGTACTTTAAGCAAGTAAAATACTAAGGCTATCACAATTATCAGCAGTAATACGTTGGTAGTCTTTAAGTCTTTCATCTATTTGCAAATGAGTATTTAGGAGTTTGTCATCTCTAAACGAAAAAACTATACCCAATTGTTTCAATTTTGCTTACTAATATCAAAGAGGTGTATCCAGGCATTATAGCAATTGTAAATGTCTGCAATGGACTTTCTTTACCGGATGGAATAACCGTTTAAAAAGACCTTTTACCTATGAGGAATTATGATCCTTAATAATCTCTGTTGTTTTTATATATTGGCATAAACTAACAGATTGATCAAATGAGAATTTTGCTTACCTTCCTACTCGTATTTACCATTGCCGGAACCGTAACTGCCCAGCAAAAGAGAAAAATGATGTCCTCTGCCGTTAGACAGATTGAGCCGGATATGACTGTTGTTACCAATCATCAGGCGGTCATCAAAGGAAAGTCGATTGCTTTTAAGGCAACTACAGGTACTCAGCCTGTCTGGAACGAGGATGGTGTGCCAATCGCGGCTGTACATTATACTTATTATGAGCGATCCAATGTGAAAGATCGTGCTGCAAGACCTATCGTTATTTCCTTCAATGGCGGTCCCGGATCAGGTTCCGTATGGATGCATCTGGCTTACACCGGTCCTAAAATACTGAAAGTTGACAGTGAAGGATTTCCTGTTCAACCTTATGGAGTAAAGGACAACCCAAACTCTATACTGGATGTTGCAGATATAGTATTCGTCAATCCGGTCAATACCGGTTATTCGAGAATTCTTGATAAAGAAGTTCCCCGTGAGACCTTCTTTGGAGTGGAGGCAGATATTAAATACCTCGCAGAGTGGATCAACACTTTTATCACCAGAGTCAATCGTTGGGAATCTCCAAAATACCTGATTGGTGAGAGTTATGGAACGACCAGAGTTTCAGGTCTGGCACTTGCTTTACAAGAACAGCAATGGATGTATATCAATGGTGTGATCTTAGTATCACCAGTTCCTTTGGGAGTGAAAAGAGACGGGCCTGTCGGTTACGCTACCAGATTACCATATTTCACGGCCGCAGCGTGGTATCACAATAAATTACCTGCTGAACTGCAAAGCAAAGACCTGGACGAAGTGTTACCTGAAGTTGAAAAATATGCCATCGAGGAATTGATTCCAATTCTTGCTAAGGGAGGATTTGTTGATCAGGAAACAAGAGTGAAAGCTGCTAAGCAAATGGCTTATTATTCAGGGATTTCTGAAAAAGCAATCTTACAGCATCATCTGATGATTCCTAATTCCTTTTTTTGGAAAGAGCTGCTGAGAGAAGAAGGATTTACTGTCGGGAGGCTGGATTCGAGATATAAGGGAATGGATCGAATGGATGCAGGTCAAAGCCCTGATTTTAATTCGGAACTCACTTCCTGGTTACATTCTTTTACCCCTGCGATCAATTACTACTACCGAAATGTGCTAAACTTCACGACTGATATCAAATACAATATGTTTGGACCCGTAAGACCGTGGGATCGCAGTACTGATAATACCGGAGAGGATCTTAGAAAAGCAATGGCGATGAATCCGTATATGCATACAATGATTCAATCCGGAATTTATGACGGTGCTACGCAATATTTTGATGCTAAATATACCATGTGGAATATGGATCCCAGTGGTAGGTTGAAAGATCGATTGAGCTTTAAAACTTATCGTTCCGGTCATATGATGTACCTCCGAAATGAAGATCTCATCAATGCCAACGATCATATCAGAGAATTTATTGAGAAATCAACTCCTAAAGAAGGTCAGCCAGCGAAGTACTGATTTTAGAATGCAATATTCCCTGTCATGTGAAAGAGAAGAGTTAATTATAAAGGATCGTAAGGATAACAGCTAAAATTAAATTGAATTCCTAAATCATTAGGACTTATCAGAAATATTTCGGAGTTTTATATAGGTAGAACATCAAATCTTATATGCATAAAACTCAAATTGTCCTTTTGATTTCCTTTTTATTGTTTGGGTTGAATAGCAATTCTTTCTCACAGGTCAGGCTAAAGGGAACTGTTATAGACTCAAAGACCAGGCAGCCTGTGCCCTATGCCGCCATCGGAATTATAGGAACCTATATGGGAACAGTGGCAAATGATCTTGGAGAGTTTGAATTATACATTGTTGATGCAGATACTTCCCGCGTAAAAGTGAGTAGTATCGGCTACAAATCGCAGGTAATTGAAGATTTCCCCGGTAAACCTGTTATTGTAGCACTTGAACAGTCTGCCGTGATCCTAAATGAAATGATCGTTTACGACTTGTACAAAGAACCTTTAAAGGTACTACGTAAGGCATACAGGTCGGTGAAGAAAAATTATCTGACAGAGCCGTTTGAAATGAATGTATTTTACCGGCATTACTGCAAAGACGATTCTACTTATGGTCGTTTGATTGAAGCGGCAGGTAGGATTTACAAACCAAGAGGTTATTCGAGGAGTTCAGAAACACCTTCCAATCAATATCAGGTTCATTTGTCACAACTGAGAAGAAGCTTTGATATGTCCTTGCTCATTAAAAAAAACTTTCATATTCCAATTGGTATTGGTAACCTGATGCCTGTGGATTTTGTAGGATATGGAGATATCAGAAAGGCATTGGGTAGTTTTTTGATATTAAAACCGGACTCTGCTTTTTCATTGAGGAGTAATTATGATTTCACTTTTAATGGTACCACAACTTATGATGGTCAGAATGTGTATAAAATCGGCTATCAGTATCATGGACGGAAAGATCGGGAAGTTTCCAGAACTATTTTGAATGATTATCACCAATCAGGAGAGTTGTTTATCAATCAGGATGATTATGCGATCGTAAAAGCAGAGAATCGATATACCTTATTTAAGACTAATTACCATGTGATTGCCTATTACAGAAAAAACAATGGTCGATACATTCTCTCTCATGTCATTGATGAGAGTGAGAATAAAAAACCAAACGGAAGTGTACATTTTGCACATATTGAAATGTTGATCAATGATGTTAAAATCGGCAAAAACAAGACTTTTAAGGGACAGGAAATGACCCATCAAATCTTGTCAAAGATCCCTTACAACCAGGATTTCTGGACATCTTACAACGTAATTAAAAGAAACAGACTGGAGGATAGAATTAAGACGCATCTTGAAAGAAACATGACTTTGAACAAGCAGTTTTTTATCAAGCAGCAGCAGGAACTATTGCTACATGATGAAGAGCTAAACAACACGAAAGCGGTAGAATCCTTTATTGAGACTGATAAAGAGCATATTGTGGTACTCAATTTCTGGTCTGCCGCATCAAAGACGGACGTGGTGGCTATCAAAAAAGCCAGAAAAACCCTCTCTGAATTGAAGAAGAGAGGAATTACCTTTTTATTCCTGTCCACAGATGGAGAGGATATAAAGCCGAAGTGGCGGGAGATTGCAGGTCTGCCTCCATTCGATGGCTACCGTCATTACAGAATCGGTAGCAAATCAAGTCTGATTCTTCAAAATGACGTCAGTATCAGCCACAGATATGTTGCATTCTATCAGGGTAAACCATTACATTTGAATCTGCCTCTACCGTCTGATCCGGAGTTTAAAGATATTTTAGACAATAAAATCTCTCTATTAAATGCTGAATCCGGTAAGGAATTGGTGGATATGAAATTTTAATGTAATTCCAAAAAGCAGACTGCCCGGAGACATCAAAGTTTAATGTAAATGTCTTTATCTTTTTTAGTGATTTTTCTGAATACCCTTTTGAAAAACTTAGGTATGAGAAGAATAAATCGAAAACGAGATGTTCTGATTAAGTAAGCCATAATAATTAGTAAGTCGTTAGTTGTAGTTATTCTATTTTACGGCGTAAAATGTGTCTTAGATGTCTTTTAAGGGCTATTGAGGCTGTTTTGGCAGGATTGAGAACTGATTGTGCAGTGTCTGGAAAACAGTAGGTAATTCATCAGGATATTTTATTTTGATTAAATTAGATCAGAATAAATCTGTTAAAATAAAGCTATGATCCAATGAATGAAAAAGCGCCCGGAATTTGTGAAATGTGCGAAAAATATAAGAAGCTGACTTTTCATCATCTAATTCCACGAAAATGTCACACCAATAAGTGGTTTAAAAAGCAATTCGACAAGGAAGATATGAAGACCAGGGGAATCAATATATGCCGGACTTGTCACAATTACATTCATGAAATCTTCTCACAAAAGGAACTTGGCAGAAACTATAATACGCTGGAATTGCTGATGGAACATGAGAAAATCGCCAAATTTGTGGAATACTCTAAGCGTAGGAAATAAACTCTGGCTGAGGTTTTTATGCTCAGATTCTTTAGATTTCATCTTCAGATATCGATGTAAAATATGAGATTAGAAAAGATGTCCTTTTCAATGTTGATTCCTTTATTGATCAATGTTGCGATTGTAGTTTCATGTACTAATATGCAGGAAACGAAGAAAGTGGATAAGAAAACTCAGGCGTCAGACCCAAATTTTCATATTTACCTATGTTTTGGGCAATCCAATATGGAAGGATCTGCCGCTATAGAGGAGCAGGACAAGGAAGTTGACAAACGCCTGTTGATGATGGCTTCAATGGATTGTAATAACCTCGGTAGGCAAATGTACTCCTGGTATCCTGCAATCCCACCTTTAAGTCAATGTGGTGTAGGTTTGTCTCCTGCCGATTACTTTGGGCGAACGATGGTTGCCAAACTTCCGGATAGTATCAGGGTAGGACTTGTCAATGTGGCCGTGGGAGGTTGCGATATTCGCCTGTTTGACAAAGACATTTATCAGGATTATGATTCCACATTTATAGAAAACTGGTTTCTCAATAAAATTGCCGATTATGGAGGCAATCCCTATAAAAGGTTGGTAGACCTGGCCAAAGTTGCTCAAAAAGAAGGGGTGATCAAAGGAATTATTCTCCACCAGGGAGAGGCCAATACAGGTGACAGCCTTTGGCCCAATTACGTGAAACGGGTTTATGAAAATCTTTTGGCAGATCTTGATCTGGGTAAACAAAATATCCCGTTGATCGCAGGGGAGGTCGTTCATGAAGAATACGGAGGTATTTGCAGCAGTATGAATCCTATTATCAAAACCTTACCGGAAGTGATACCTAATGCTCTGGTAGTATCGTCAAAAGGATGTCCGGCGAGGAGCGATAGCCTTCATTTCAATAGTGAAGGGGTCAGAGAATTGGGAAAACGTTATGCTCTAAAAATGATCGCCGAGGTAAATAATTAACTTAGCTAACCTCTACATTTTAAAAATGTACTTTACACATCTGAGTCGTTTGTCTTGTTTCTCAATACTTTAGAAAGAAATGCTGGCAAGGAAAGGATCAATTTAAATCTGGAAGTACGAATTAAGTAAGCCATAATTATAGTCGTTAGTTAGTAAGTAATTGTTGCGGTTACTCAATGTAACGCCACATTCCGGCAAATGATACATTTTCAGGAGCCGTTAGGCGAAATTGGCAGGATTGAAAACTGTTTGGACAGTAAAAAAGAGCCTGAGGGCCCTTTTAAGTAAGATTTTAACGATTTTTATTTCCGAAAACTGTCAGGAAAAGTACCAATTGTCAGTGAAAACCGGATTTTTAATCACCTGTTTTGTTTGAATCAGTATCCGGAATTCATGCGAATCATGTAATTTTTTACGTACAGGCTAATCAATATTAGCACTTCATCAATTTCCTTGTGGGCAATATTACCTTTCATATTCAGCCCATTCCTTGTTCCGGAGACAAGTACCTGCTTCTCGTCTACCAGCGTCCATTTTGTTTGCCATACATTTCGAAATCTCCAGATATAATTTTTTTCTTTCGTTTGAACACTGACTTTGTTGCCCCAAATATTTACTTTAATGCTGGCTGTAAGAGCTTGTGACTCTTTCTGAATTACGTGTATCGTGCGTGATAACAAACCCTGTTTTTTAAAAGCATACCGACCTCCGTTAATTTGACCAGAGGCACTCGAACTGTAAGAACTTACTTTTAGGGAACCAATCGTCTTCTTGAGATTGCTGATTTGATAGACACAGCTAAATGCCCCTTTTTTCCATGAAAGTTGTGTATGCTTCATATTAATTAAATTAAGTTAAAACGGTATCTGAAGATATCGTATGATTTTGAGTATTTTGACCTTGAGGTATTAAAGACCTGCTATCTGATTAGTAACTGGTTAGTAGGATTTTATTACAGGTCGGAGGAAAATTTTAAAGATTAATCTGTTGTGATTGCTAAAAGTCTAGCATCACTTTCCAAAACACTCCTAAAATTGTCGACAAAACGAGCAGGCTTGAATTTCAATCATTTCAGACAAAGTGAGTGATAGGTGAAAGCAGTAACTATCCCGATTGTAGTATTAGATGAACTGGTTGTTCATTTGTCGCGCAATTGCACTAACTTTTCCATCGATCAAGCTGATAAAAAACTGTATTGTTCCTGAGTAGATCAGTGAGCCCGCATTACCTGATTTTCATGCTGCCAACGTAGTAATTGGGTTCTATTGTGACAGGGGCAACTTCAGAAACTCGTATTTCCCTCCACTGGTCTGTTGCCTTAATTCTCTTTTGATCTGTACCAATTTGAATGTCAATTGGCATGTTGAAACCTTCTACACAATTACTCCACCTATACTTGAGTGTGTTGCCATCATAATAATGATCCAGCACAGGAATTCTGGTATCCCGCAGATATTGATCAAAAATGCCGGAGAGATCGATACCGCTTTGTTCGATCATATAATTTTCGATTTGTTCGGTTGTAACCACCTGATGATAAAAGGTTTCATTCAAACCTCTCAGAATTTCCCGCCATTTGTCATCATCATTCAAAATTTGACGGATCATGTTGAGCATATTGCCACCTTTGTAATACATATCACCAGACCCTCTTTTGTTGACATCATATTGACCGATGATCGGTATGTCATTTCTGATATTTAATCGTGTTCCTCTCACGTATTCCTGTCCGGCGTCTTTACCAAAATAATATTCTGTAAATAAACTTTCGGAATAGTTGGTGAAGCTTTCATGCACCCACATATCGGCAATGTCAGCATAAGTGATGTTATTGGCAAACCACTCATGACCTGATTCGTGAATGATGATGAAATCAAATTTAAGACCCCAGCCTGTTGCACTTAAATCTCTGCCCAGATATCCGTTTTGATATTTATTTCCATAGGTAACAGAACTCTGATGTTCCATTCCCAGATAAGGTGCTTCTACCAGTTTATAGCCGTCTTCATAAAAAGGATATGGGCCAAACCAGTGTTCAAAGGCCTTCAACATTTTAGGAACTTCTTTGAAATGTACTTTGGCTTTTTCCAGATTGTCTCTTAAAACGAAATAGTCTACATCCAGACTGCCTTTTTCGCCAGCATACTTTTCTCCAAACTGTACGTAATCACCAATGTTGATATTCACGACATAATTGGCAATAGGGTTATCGATATACCAGTGATAGGTCTTTGTTTTCTTTCGTTTGTTTCTTTTGGTTTTTACCAACCTGCCATTGGAGACATTCATGAGGTTCTCCGGTACCTCTACACTGATCATCATGCTATCCGGTTCATCATACATATGATCTTTACAAGGCCACCATACACTGGCACCCAATCCCTGACAACTGGATGCGACAAAAGGATTGCCATTGGCGTCACTTTTCCAAGAGATACCGCCATCCCACGGTGCTCTTCTGGCAGCTCTCGGAATTCCTTCGTAAAATACTGTTAAAGAACTGGTGCTGCCGGGTTTCTGCTTTTCAGTAAGTTCGATGAAGTGCGCGTTTCCTTCGGACCTCCACTTCAGCTCCTCTTTATTTTGGATGATCTTTGTGATTTTCAGCGGATTTTGTAAGTCAATTTGCAATGTCTGACCTTGGCTGACCACTTTATACACTACTTCATTACTCCCGGAAATACTCTTTTTGTCAGGATCAACTGCTATGTCCAGGTGATAATAGATCAAATCCCACCAGGCCCTTTCAGCTGTGATAGATCCTCTCAGGGTATCTTGTCGGGTGAAATTATACTGCTGACTGTAAGCATGTACGGAAGATATCAGGATCAGAATCAGTAGTATATGTTTTTTCAAAGTCATTTTGCTGTTTATTATTAATGCCCTAAAGATAATGATTGAGATTATTTGATTAAATCTTTTTCTTTTAATGGTATTTGCATTTTAATGCTGGAGTAGATTTGTGATTTCCTGTTATTTTCCACCAGCTTCCAGATTTTTAAACAGGTAATTTGTTAATATTTCTCTTAAGTGTCTGCTGGTATTCTTACCTTCATAGATGCCGTGAGATCTGTTGGGATAAGACATCAAGGAAAATATCTTGTTGTGCTTGATGAGCTTATTTATGAGATATTCTGTGTTTTGATAGTGTACATTATCGTCACCCGTACCATGCACTAACAACAGGTTACCTTTTAGGTTTTGAGCAAAATTGATTGGAGAGCCCTTCTGATAACTCTCGGGCATTTTTTGTGGAATACCGCTGTATCTTTCCTGATAGATATTGTCATAAAGCAATTGATTGGCAACAGGAGCAACAGACATGCCTGTATGATACAGATCAGGATATCGGAACAGCATATTTAAAGTCATCGAGCCACCACCACTCCAGCCCCAGATTCCTATTCTGTCCTTGTCTACAAAATCATATTTGCTGACGATCCACTTTAAAGCGGAAGCCTGATCTTGTGAGGACAACACACCGATCTGTCCATAGACACTTTTTCGCCATTCTCTTCCTTTGGGACCCGGTGTTCCCCTGTTATCAACACTCATGATGATATAGCCATTTTGCGCTAACATCAGATGCCATAGGTAATTGGAACCTCCCCAGGAATCTAATACAGTCTGGCCCCAGGGTTCTCCATATACGTGAAAAAGTACGGGATATTTCTTGGTGGGATCAAAATTCGTTGGTTTGATCATATAGGCATCAAGAGCAATATTTTCTTCCGTGGTGATTTCGAAAAACTCAACGGCGTTACGGTCAATTTTAGCAACTCGTCTTTTTAGCCTTTCGTTACTGACAAAAGTTTTGATAATCTTGTGATCTGGCAGCGAAATTAAATTGGTAACCGGCGGTGTTCCGGCACTGGAATTGGTATGCCTGGCAAATTTACCA
The DNA here is from genome assembly GCA_038525605.1 of Bacteroidota bacterium. Taxonomy (GTDB): domain Bacteria; phylum Bacteroidota; class Bacteroidia; order Cytophagales; family Cyclobacteriaceae; genus JANSWY01. The sequence goes on along the minus strand of JBCBHL010000281.1, from coordinate 738 downwards.
TTGGGCGATATTTCATAAGAATGAGTGCCAGCCTCGGAAGCAGGAGACAACCGCACTGCTTTTCCCTTTCCATTTAGCCTGATGCGATACAGGTATTTTTGAGTAGCATTATCTGGAGAAGCAATGTAATATAACCAGCCATTCTTTTCATCAATCAATCTGATATTCAACATGTCCTCACCTGCAGGTGTGATTTGTTTTTCGATACCGTCCGTCACTGTATATGCTGCTTTCCAGCCACTTTTTTCACTTACCCAGGTAAAGGATTTTCCCTCATTTAGAAACTGAAAGTCATTAACAACCTCCAGCCAGGCTGTTTCTTTGTCTTCATAAACTAATGACGATTGTCCGCTTTTCACATCGCAGAACAATACTTTGTTGTGATTTTGAGCCCTGTTTAACTGCTGAATCAGTACCTTCTCAGAATCAGGGTGCCAGACCATTCTTGGAATGTAGTTGTTTCTCGGGTCACCCGCCACATCAAACCATTGGGTTTTTCCGCCTGTTGCTGAAACAACACCGACTTTGCAGGAAGAGGGAAGTTCACCAGCTTTTGGGTATTGAACAGGAATGGTGTAGGAATAAACAGAATCAGTATTGTTGATCATCAGAAAGTTTCTGATATCAGAGGCATCTACTTGCCAGTAGGCAATATTCCGGCCATCAGGACTCCAACGGAAACCGTCTCTGCAACTGAATTCCTCTTCATAAGCCCAATCAAATGTGCCATTGATGATT
>JBCBHL010000280.1:0-9951 GCA_038525605.1 Bacteroidota bacterium | reverse complement strand
CGAAGATTTGTTCAATGGCACTTACCTGGCTGATATCGTTGTGACATCAGATGATGATGTAAATCCTACTCAAAAACTACCAGTTGAACTGTCGATTACAGGAAATGTAGCTGGACTTGAAATTGTAGAAGATGTCGTTGATTTTGGATCGATAGAAATAGGAGATTCTGCTACTTCTTTATTTACAGTCAAAAATGTTGACAGGGCTATTCTTGAAGCAAATGTGGAAGCACATGGCCTTAGCGATTTTGAGGTAGGAGCGACTGATTTGATTGTAGGGGTTGCCTCTGAAGAGCAAGTGGTAATCAATTACCAGCCTGACCGTGAAGGTATTCAGGAATTTTACCTAATGATTAGCAGTAATGATCCAAGCAATCCGAAAGACTCAATTTTAGTGAGAGGTATTGGTGTCAGAGGACTCAAACGATTACAATTAAGTGAGGAGTCGATATCCGTGAGCTCCAAGAGAGGAGAAAACACACAAAAGTCGTTTACCATTTCAAATGTTGGAGTAGATAGTATTCACTGGTCACTTGAAGTAATTGAACAGGCGCCGTGGATGACAGTAGATGTCATGGAAGACTCTATTGCATCGGGAGAATATTCTACTGTAATCATCGATCTGGCTGACAATTCGTCAATTCCCGCTGTTTATGAAACCTCTATTATGTTGAAATCTAATGATCCGCTTTACGATCAGGTGGTGATTCCTGTGGTGTATGAAGTGGAAAATCAACAGCCAGTAATAGAACAGGTCTCTGATCAGTTTACGGATTTAGGAACCAGTATTTCCATACCAATTGAGGGACTAGCTTCTGATTTGGAAGGTGATTCGCTTACCTATGAATTGATCATCGAACATGATTCAATTGTCAGTCATCAGGTCACTGCTACGGAGATTACTCTATCAACAGTCGGGAGAGGGATCAGCAAAGCAACTTTGAAGGTGACAGATGAGTATGACGGAGAGAGTTCATTAACATTTGATGTGATTGTGAACGGTATTCCTGAACAGATTGCAGAAATAGAGACGATCGATGCGATCATTGGATTAGATGTCGAGATTGATCTATTGACTCATTTTACTGATCCTGATGGCGATGTGTTGTCTTATGAGGCAAGCGGTAACAATAGTAATTTAAATGTATTCGTATCAGCAGACAATCAGTTAATCGTTAGAGGTTTAACAGAGGGTGAAAGTACTGTTACGCTTATTGTATCTGATTACAGATCTTCCTACTCTGTAGATATTCCTGTAATTGTCATGAAACCGCTTTCAGTAGGAGAGGCAGTTGCAAGTGGAATCATCTTATGCCCAAATCCCGTAGAAGAAGCGTTGAACATAGACTTGAGAAATTATAATGCTCAAATCATAGACATCAGGTTGTTTGATATGTACGGCAGGGAAATATATCATCAGGAAATAAGTCAGATCAGTGACCGATACTCAGTTGATGTAGCAAGTGTTGCCAAAGGAAGTTATATCCTTGTTCTGAAAAATGAATCCGGACAATCACTTAGCAATAGAGTGATTAAACACTAAAGAAATAAAATTCCATAACAATGTAAAGTAGCTACTCATTCTTGGGTAGCTATTTTTTTATGATCAGTTTCTTTAAAGAATTGTATGTTTTGATCTTTTATTCAAATAATTTCAGATGAAGTCGCACTTTAAAAGTACCTGGCAGAATTGTTAAAAATGTTAAACTATGTGATTTTGCCTTTAAAATTCAGTCCATTAGTGAATGGATGCCAACTTACTCTTATTCCAGGCGTAAAAACTAAGTAAAAGATCGACAAAAAGTGAAAATATACATTGTTGAAGATAATCAGGATCATCTGCTGTCCTTGGTAAAGAAGTCGGAGGATTTGGGCTACCAGGTTACCGGTTATAGTAGCAGAGCTATGGGGGCGTTGGAAAAAATTGAAGAACTAAAGCCCGAAATTTTCCTCATAGACATACACTTAAATGGAGATAATGATGGCATTCTATTGGCTCGGCAAATACGAAGACAATTCGGTGCTGATGCAGTGATTATTTTTACAACAGCCTTGTCCACAGAAGAAGTGATGACTAAAGCATTTGGTACTGATCCCGATGGCTACCTGGTTAAACCAATCAAAACTTCCGATCTGAAAGTGGTGATTGAGCTGGCACTATTTCGAAAAAAATCTCCGGATCGTGAAATGGAAGATGCTGATATTCCTCAGGAAACTGAATACATAACGGTACGGACCGGATTTAAATTAAGAAATATCGCATTCGATGATATTGAATTGCTAAAAACAGATCAAAAAAACTATGTGACGCTTTTTACATCAGACGAGAGGAAATATACGATCAGAAAATCAATGAAAGCTTTGTTGGATCATGTGCTGCCGAATGCTTTCATTCAGGTGCACCGACACTTCATCATTAATATCAAATTTGTGAAATTTATCAGCGAACGGGAACAGCAGATAGAGATGGTCTCCGGTAAAGAAGTGCCGATTGGTCGAACGTTTAAAAAGGAACTTTATGATCGGTTAAACCTGGTATGATGAGGCTATTTGCATTTACCTGTATCATATTTCTGGTAAGTTTTGGGTTACGATCGCAAGTTCCTGAGCTTGATGTGGATGCCGTTCGGCAGCAGAGACTTGACAGGATAGACAGCCTGCAAAAAGTATATAATTCGAAACTGCCGGATACGGTGGTAATTAAAAGCCTCGTTGATGAATATTTGTTGATCGATGCAGATAGCCTGGCACTCCTATGGGTCGATCGGTTACTGGAGGCGCATCAATCTGAGAATGCATCAGAAATACATCATCGGATCGCCAACATTAGAATTCTAAAGTCTGATATCCTGGTAAGGTTGGGAAAAGAACTTGAGGCTGTGGAGGTCCTGGAAAAGAACCTGATCGATAAACACTTGATCAGTAAAAAGCTGTTAACAGATACCTACTCGGAGCTATCTGCTCTTTACTCTGCCAGTTTTCAATTGGAAAAAGCATTGGAATATGCCTTTAAAACCGAGGAGATTTACCTGCAAACTGCGGATAGTGTCGGGTTGTCATTCACCTATTATTCGATCGCTACTTCCTATTTATCATTGGAGCGATTTGAAGAGAGTGTGGCCTATTATGAAAAGGCTTACCAGTATTGTACAAAAAAGAGGTTTCGCAATAAAGCAATTATATTGATTAACCTCAGTCTGGTCCTGAGTGATATGAAAGAGTATTCAATGGCATTGCAAAAGCTTCAAATGTCTGACTCGATCGTTGTGAAAAACGGAATCGTCAATCTTATTCCCGAAATATACAAGCTATACGGAATACTCTATTTCAACAAAAAAGAATATGAAAAATCCCTAAGCTATTGCCGCAAGGCCATAGAACTCATTGAACAGCAAACAGTAGACAAAAGATACATCAGTTCTGTCAATAAGTATACCGGTTATAATTACTATGCCCAGAGTAAGTATGATCAGGCCATTACACATCTTGAAATTGCGATGGATAATGATGTGAATAAAGTAGACTTTTACTCAGCGAAAGCTATAGAAAACTATCCGTTGATTGATGCCTATGCAAAGGTAGACAGATTTCAAGAGGCATATGATCTGTTGCTAAGATTTGCCAATTTCAAAGACTCGGCAAATGCTGCTGCGCAGGAAGAGCGGGTGACAGAGATCGTGGAGAGATATGAAAATGAAAAGAAGCAGAATGAAATTGAAAAGCTGCAGGCTACTTCTAATCTCCAGAATGCCAGAATAGAAAAACAAACGTACCTCATACTTTTCGTGCTGTTATTGGCCTTGTTTATGGGTTTAATGGCGTACTTTTTGTACCGAAGTATGAAGGCAAAGCAAGCTTTGCAAAGCACAAAACTGGAATTGGAGAAATCTCAGCTGCAGCATCGTTTTTTAAGAACACAATTAAACCCACACTTCTTTTTTCATGCATTGAGTTCGATAGAAAACTACATTGACCGAAAAGACAGCACAAATGCCAGTGAGTTTTTGCAGAGTTTTAGCAAACTAATGCGACAAATCCTGGAATCTTCCGATGTAGATTTCATCACGCTTGCTGATGAAACGAACTTGCTGCACAAATACCTGGAGATACAACAGCTGAATTACGGTTTTTCTTTTGATTACATAATCACCGTCGATCAGCAGTTGGCAAAAGATCGAATTATGATTCCGCCTATGCTTTTACAACCCTATGTAGAGAATGCCATTGTACATGGCGTTTCAACTGTGAAGGAAGGCAAGGTTACAATTGATATTTCAAGAGCAGAAGATCAATTAGTCATTAAGGTCACCGATAATGGGAAATCTTCTGAAAATGGACATCAAAGTGCTCAAAAACTCAATAAATCCATGAGTATGGAAATATTGAATAAACGAATTGCTAATCTTCGGGAGATTCATCAGTTTATGGTCGATGTTTCTGTAGACCTTTCTGATACGGGTTCGCAAATAGAAATGAAGCTACCGTTGTATTATGGGAATTTCTATCATTAACAATTGCTGAAAGTTACGGCCATTCATATAGGTGTCTTTCTGGTGTAGATCAATAGATTTTTTGGTCTTGCAATTACGTTCTTCCCTTTCCGATGTCTGTTAGTCCCTTTGATCATGCTGCTAGTCCTCACCTCAGTTTTTCCGCAATCTTCTGATCAATAAATTGTCATATCGACAGATACCCGGATGTCTTAAAATGACCGGGAAACAGATTAAACAAAAACTTATAAGAGAATGAAAGACTTATCGACAATTGGTCATGCAATCGCAAAATCAGATCAAAAGAAAATCAATGGAGGAAAAGGTCCGTGGGGACCGGGTTCCGGTTTTTCACCTTCATGTGGTGGAGGTGGTACTGCATGTAGCACGGATAGTGACTGTGATACTGTTTTTGAAAATGGCTACTGTGAAGCAGGATGTTGTGCGGCGGATAATACACCACCTCAATAACCTGATGAGGCAAACTATAGCTAAAATTTCAATAGAGAGTAAAATCAAAAATTGATATGATGAAAAATCTTAAGTTACTAGGTAAGACGATTACCAAATCAAGTCAGAAGGAAATTAATGGTGGTAAAGGCAATGGTCTTGGATTGCAAAGGTGTTATAAACACAGTCATTGTCCGGGAGGTCGATGTGCAGATGGCTACTGTGTATATGTTTCCGTTTAAAGAAATAAAGGAGACCTTAATTGGTCTCCTTTTTTGATATAGTCAGGAATTGTCAACTATTCCTTATTGTTGATTTTGGTGTCTAATAGTTGCTGGTCAGCATTTTTTACATATTGCTCAAGCCATTGATCTTGCTCCCACAATAAATGCATAATACTCTCCCGGGCTCTGTAACCATGACTTTCTTTAGGTAACATCACCAGTCTGGCAGTGGCACCTAATCCTTTCAAGGCATTGAAATACCTTTCACTCTGCATTGGATAGGTACCGGAGTTGTTGTCTGCTTCACCATGCACTAATAGCAAAGGTGTTTTCATTTTGTCAGCATGCATAAAAGGAGACATGGTATAGTATGTTTCAGGAGATTCCCAATAGGACCTTTCTTCGCTTTGAAATCCGAAAGGTGTTAGCGTTCTGTTATAAGCACCACTTCTGGCTATCCCCGCTGCAAATAAGTTAGAATGTGATAATAAGTTTGCCACCATGAAGGCCCCATATGAATGTCCGCCGACTCCCACTCTGTTTCTGTCTATATAGCCCCTGTCATCCACCGCATCAATGGCAGCTTTGGCGTTGGCTACCAATTGCTTGCGGAAAGAGTCGTTTGGCTGCTCATCTCCTTCACCAACAATCGGGAAAGCTGCATCATCTAATACGACATAGCCTCTGGTAACCCAGTAAATAGGAGAACCGTAGTAGGGATAAATAAACTCATTTGGATTGGAAGTAGTCTGACTTGCACTGTTTCTATCTTTGTATTCCCTGGGATATGCCCAAAGAATCATCGGCATTTTTTCCTTTTTCTCTTTGTCATAGCCTACTGGTAAATAGAGCGTTCCATTTAGTGGCAGACGGTCCTCTCTTTCATAGGTGATTACTTCTTTGTGTACATCCTGCATACTTTTAAAGGGATTATCAAAGAAAGTGATTGGCGTAAGCTTGTTCTTGAAGATATTTCTCTTGTAATAATTTGGATATTCAGTCTGCGATTCAATTCTTACCAGGATTTCACCTTTTGACATATCCAGTGCGCCTAATAGGTTTTCAACTTTGTCTGTGTAAGCAGACTGGTAAACTCTGGTTTTTTTATTGGTTTTTAGATTCAGCTTGTCAATAAACGGGAACTGACCTTCTTTGGTATATCCCGCACCCATTAGATAGATGTCATCCTTTTGAATATTTGCCACATATCGATTGTATTTGTTCTTCTTAGAAACAAACGATCCCGGGTCACTGTATCTGTCCTGGTAGTTACGATCAGTAAGAATAACAGGTTTTTTAGAATTATCATCGGGGTTGAATAAGTAGGTTTTCGTATTTCTGGTATTCCACCAGTAATCGCTGGCAAATGCATATTTGTCACTTCCCCACTGAATAAACCTAAACCTGCCGATGGTTTTCAGAATAGACTTAGGTTTCCCTGTAAACGGAGCATCGAGTTGAAATACTTCGTCCCTGTATTCAACTTCATTTTGAGGATCACCTCCATCCAACGCTTCCGCCCAAACCAATGTTGCGGGCTTGTCTGCTCTCCAGCTCATACTTCTTCTTCCGGTTCTGGTGGCCATAAACCCTTTTGGCATTACTTCCATCAATGGAATGTCCATGATGGTGGTCACCTTAGAGCCATCTTTTCTGTAAATCACAGATTCTGAAGGGAACCTGCCGTAGGTAACCAGATAAGAAAAGGGTCTTTTAACCTTGGTAACCATCACATATTCTCCATCCGGAGACATAGAAACGCCAGTGTACATATCTGTGGGTAGCCATTCCGAAATGGTACCATCGATCGACACTTTCTTTAAGTTTGATAAGGCCAGTTGCTCAAAGTTTTGCTCGTCATTAGGGTTTTTCAGTAAATCCTGATACGTCCTGTTTTGTGCTTTGGCACCACTACTGACTGATACTGTTGGGCCAACGGGAACAGATTCAGCAGTATTGATCAGGGGCTTTCTGGTATCGGGCAGCATTTTTACCAGAAGAGATTTGCTGTCGGCAAACCAGGAAACAGCACTTCGCATGTTTGCATTCACAACAGCTCCTGTCAGTTTGCTTGCCTTGGCACTTGCCAGATCGAGTAGCCATACTTCCACACCATCAGGCGATGTATGTGTGAAACTCATCATTTTTTCGTCCGGAGACCATCGGAAGTTGGCTAAACGTGGTTGTGCTGGTAGCCCGGAAACCTCCCGGATATCTTTGCCATAAGCGTCTTTAATCTTGATGTTATTGGAGTAGTTGGTTCTGCTTCCAATGTTCGTTTTAGGATTGATTCGCAGGCCGGCAAGTCTCATTTCCTTTTCAGAAAGCTCGGCGATGCTTTTGAATGCATCTCTGTAAAGTAATACGACCGTTTCAGCGTCACTGTCCATCAAAACAGAAGGAGCAAGCGGAGCATCAACCAGATCTTTTATATCGGCAGGTGGCTCCTGATAAGTAAGCTTGCCCTGAGAAAAGCCTTCAAAGCATAGCAGGAATAATAAAAACAAAGTAGATAACTGTTTCATAAGTTGAGTTTTTTAAGATTCTTAATTGTCAGACACGGATAAGGATAAAAAATAAGCAGTTGAATTGAACATCAACGCAAACACCATTCGGTCTGTAGTAAAGTAAAATACTCACTTTCCCAATAAGATGAAATTGATTTTATGTGAACCATTTAAATTTTGATTTGAACAGTGAGGTAAATGATTTTTTCGTAAATGATGTAGGGCTACTGGCATTAGGTTTTAAAACCTAATCCATAATTAGTCAATGTGTTGCCTTACCCATAACGGTATAAAGGAGGAAATGAAGGTGTTTAGAGAAGCCTGGTCAACAAAGACCTCTCTAAACTTGATGTTTATGTTATTTCAATCCGTCCATGACGAAACTCTTTGCTGGCATCTCGAAATAAGATTGCTCAGTGTCTGGCTTGTAGGCTACATCAGAAAGGGTGATATCAGTCACGTATTCGCCTATGCTTCCATCAGCTTCCCACATAAAAGTTCGATGTTCTTTAGGGAATATGATACCGCTGATCTCTTGCTGACCTTCGTAAGTCATGAATTTTTCTTGCGGATGTTCACCTTTTTTAAAATAAGCCGGGTAAGAAACTACATATCTGATTGCTGATAATCTAAATGTTTCAGGATCTATGTATAAGACGTAGTAGTCATCTGGCGCATCTCCTACACCTTCGCCAAAAGTAGCTCTTACAATGTGATAGTCCGTTCCTTCGTAAGTCTGGTTTGCTTCCTGAGTCAGGTTGACCCCTTCATCGGCAAATACGAAAGGCATTCCGGCAAAATAATATGGCGTAAGCGACCAAAATCGGGTATTGTAGGGAATCTCAACTTCTTTTGGGAACCTCCAGGAAACTTTTCCGTCCCATCCATATTCTTCTGCAGGATTGGAAACACGCTGATGTCTTGTTTTGGAAGTCCAGTAATCGGCAGTTTCGTATGTGTCTCTGGGTGTACCTGTACCAGGTTTTGGCTGATAGTTGAACCTGAAGTAAAGTGGTCCATTGTTCCACCAATTTGCTAATCCGCCGTGAAATTCCATCGCATTCCATACCAGCTTACCTCCAGGTGTTGATTCCAGCCGCTGTTTTGAGGCAGCTACCCTCTCCTTTACCCATTCACTTTTGGGTTTTGCAAGGGTGTAAGGTTTTGTTACTTCCTTTTCTGTGACTGGCGCAGATTGCTGCTCAGGAGTAGAACAAGCTGCTAAGATGAATAAAAAGGCTAAAGTGTAAATTGTTTTCATTGCTTTTGTTTTTTGATTTCAACCTGATGATCATACATCAAAACAGGCCGAGATTTATTAACAAAAGTATACGGACAAGTGATTTGAACAGTAACCCCTTGCCACAAAAAGGTGTCGAGAGGTAGTATTGACGACAAATTACAGATCAGATTCGCTGATACTAAACAATGAGATCTAAAAAGAGGCCGCCACGATTTTAAGAGACGGCCTCAGTGTGATTTTGGTAAATTACCTAAGTGTTTTTATCAATTCAACTTTCTCACTCTTCCGTTTTCAGACTGGCTGATGTTGAGTGTAGGTGAGCCTGTATAGATGACTTCAGCCGCCTGATTGACCGACCCGGACAACTGTTCCACACAATTGATTTCCAGGAGTGAAGCATCTCTCGATTGTGTATTGACCTGCCTGGCAGTATACTGAAACCCTCTAATAGTACCATTATCTCGAACCTCGGTATTTAAGGCGTCTGTATTACCTGAAATTTCCGCTGTAGAAGAACCTTTCACAATGATAGACATCCTTTCATTGTCAAATGCCAAATTAGCTCGGGTATTGTCATTCAGTTCCAGAAGTTCCAGTTCCGGCAGCTGAATTTCTACGATAAAAGTGGCATCATCATAAGATCCGCTCTCAAGCTCAATGGCTAATTGGCCATTAGATACAACTGTTTTTAATTGTTCCGACAGGTTGTCATTGGAGGTTACTTTTACCTGTTGTTGAGCACCTTTCGAAATTTTTACTTCCAAGTCAGTACTGACTTCTATACTCGTAAAAGCAGGAAGTTGCCGATCAAGTGTAACCAATGTATCTGAACCCACAAAATCGGGTTCATTACAGCCGAATATCAGCCATGTGCCAGTTAGAAAAATCACATATTTAATCAATAGCTTATTCATTATTTTCTATTTCTATTTTTTTAAATCGAATTGTTTAGGGGCTGTCTCAAAAGTCGTGAATTGCGAGGAAACGAAGGGCTCCACCCCGGACAATCTCTTTCGTAAAATATGCATTTAAACGAA
>JBCBHL010000279.1:0-9958 GCA_038525605.1 Bacteroidota bacterium | reverse complement strand
ACATGCTGGTATTGATTTGGTGAAACTTTACAAAAAAGCTGGTAAAGAAAAAGTAGCTCTTGCCCAGTATGAGAAAAACATAACAGACATCAAGAGAAGGTTTGGTGATGAATCTGTCTTTTATGAGAGAAATGATGAAGCGTTTCAGGAATTGGAGGATTAGATTAATCAGTCAAATTTAAGCTGACTTCTTTACCTCATTAGAAATGTAAGCTTTTGCAAATGCCCATTTTCTTTTAACGGTAGCGGGTGAAATAGCCAATAGATCGGAAGTTTCTTTTACGGTCATGTCAGCAAAAAAAAGACATTCGATTACCTGTTGTACGATAGGATCTTTTGACTGTAATTTTTCTATACAGCTAAATACATCTTCCATCATTTCTAGAGTCCCTTCACTCAGGTTAACGACTTCTTGATCCTCTATATTTACTCTTTGAAATCCATTTCCTCTTTTGCTAGCGCTTTTATGTTTTAAATGATCCAGAAGGATGTATTTTATCGCACGACCACAAATTCGATAGAAATGAAGTTTATTCATGGAATTCAAATCGGTACTCTGACTCACTTTCAGATAGGCTTCATGTACAAGCGCTGTTGTGTTTAAAGTTTGCTCATTTCTCCAATTGAGACGGATTTTTCTGCTCAGCTTTTTTAAATCTAAGTAGACAAACTCAAAAAGTTTGTCCATTGCAATCCCATCGCCTTCAGTGGTTTTTTTGATCAATTGGATAATCTCCATATCTAAAATTTACACAAAAATAAATTTAAATGAGCCCATTAGAAAATTTTTATCGAATTAAGAGTGGGGCCATTGCAGAAGCGGTTTATCAGAATATTGAGAGTTAAAATGGCCTGAATAAGATTCACTACCAAATTCAAATACTAAAATCAATTAATTATGAAAAATTTAGATTATGTCAATAAGTCTGTATGTAAAGCCATTTTAATACTGCTTTTATTGAGTGCAAGTGGCATCATGAGTTGTACAGATGATGAAGAAGCGATGAATACCCCGCCTATTGCAAATGGCGGACCTGATTTCGAAATACCAACAGGCGTTTCTATTACTTTGGACGGAACAGGCTCTTCGGATCCTGATGGTGACCCGCTTGTTTACAACTGGAGTGCTGGTACTATTCCTACCGGGGCAGTTTTTAACCTGACAGGCACTACCGCAGATCAGGCTATTTTTTCCGCATCTACTCCAGGAGTATATGTCATTATACTGGTCGTTAATGACCTAACGGAAGTCTCAGAACCAGATGAAGTAGTTATTACAGTTACAGCGGGTTCAAACCAGATTCCAACAGCTGTAATCGTTGATGAAAATGGTCAAGAAATTTCTCAGGCAAATGACAATGACCAGATAAACATCAATTCTGCTTTAGTTCTTTCTGGCGCGCAATCTTTAGACCCGGAAAATGGCACGTTATCTTTTTTGTGGACTGTAATCGATTCTCCCGCTGGTTCTAACCCTACAATTGATAATCCTACAAATGAAGTCATCGCCTTTACACCAGATATAATTGGTGAATATGCTATACAGCTGACGGTGAGGGATGTAAATGACACTGAGGGAATAGCTTTGGTTTTGTTGACTGCAGTAAGTAGTCCTATAATCATTAATACAGATGTAACGACTGACACAGTATGGGAGGATGTGTATGAAGATCCGTCGCTTCCTGATTACCAGATCATCAACTCAATTGATGTCAGTGCTTTTTTAACCATTGAAGCTGGGGTTAATGTCATCATTGATGAGGACGTAAGTGTTTCGGTTACTGAAACAGGTGGGTTTGATGCTCAGGGAACGGCAATGGATTCTGTGACTTTTACAAGTTCCGATATAGGGGCCGGGCAGAGATGGAAAGGTTTATATGTCAATTCTTCGGATGCCAGGAACTCATTGAGTTATGTAAGTTTGTCATGGGCAGGTAATTCAGGCATTGGTTTTGGGTCTCTCAATACGAGAGAGATAGTAGGTTTAGGAGTGGATGACAATGGCAAAATGTCCTTGAAAAATTCCACTTTTATGAACAATCAGGGCTTTTCAGTTTACTTTGACGATGGAGGCGGTGCAATAGAAACATTTTCAAATAATGCTTTTAAAAACTATAAGACTGCTATTGGCTTATCAGCGAACGAAGTGGGCGGACTAGATGGTAATACCTCTTTTGTAGATGGTTCCGGGGCGGATGTGCAGATTTTTGCAACTACTTTATCAGAAGGAGAATCTTCAATATGGCCGGCACTAAACAATGCTACCTATTTTATTCCTGAGAGTATTAGAATTTCCGGTCAGTTGACTATTGAAGCTGGGGCAGTATTTGAGATGGGTGAAGATGTATTCTGGAGAGTAGATGGTTCCATAGATGTCAATGGAACCTCATCGGATCACGTAGTGTTTACTTCGTCCAATGTAGCAGCTCAGATTCATTGGGGTGGATTATTCATTGAATCTGCTAATGCGTTAAACTCATTTGATTTTGCTGAGATCTTGTTTGCTGGTGGTACTACAAATGGCTATGGACCGATCAATACGCCCATAAGAGCCGCTTTAGGTGTCGATTATCTTGAACATAAGGTGTCGCTTACTAATTCCATTATCTCTGATAGTGAAGGTTATGGTCTATTTGTGGATAGTAGAGGTGGTGAATTGGAGACATTTGCCAACAACACATTCACCAACAACGTGACGGCAGTGGGATTGCCTGCAAATGAAGTGGACGCTCTTGATGGAACGACTATGTTTTCGGACGATAATGGCTCAGATGTTGAGATTTTGTCAACCACCTATTCTGAGACAAAAACAACCACCTGGCCAGCGTTGAACGACGCGGAATATTTTGTTTCAGGTCGCTTAACTATTGCTGGTAATTTGTCAATTGATGCAGGAGCTATATTCGAAATGGAGGAGGATGTTTTTTGGGTCATTGACGGCTCCTTAGATGTCAATGGTACGGCAACTGATCATGTGGTTTTTACAACTTCAAATTTGGCGGGTCAAATTAATTGGGGAGGCATTTTTGTTCAGTCATCTAGCGCTTTAAATGTCATAGATTTCGCTGAAATTCGTTATGGTGGAGGTGCTGAAGCGGGGTTTGGCTCAATCAATAGACAGAGAAAGGCTGCAGTAGGGGTTGATAATGTGAATGGTGCTTTTCGCCTGACATTAACCAACAGCATCGTTTCGGACAGTGAAGGATACGGAGTGTATTCCATAGGTATAATCAATGATATTGAATCAACAGAGGCGGGAAATACATTTGCCAATAATTCACTTGGAAATGAATTTTGACTTTAACGTATTTCTTTAGGTTAACAAGTGCTGCTACGAATCATAATAGTAGCACTTTTTTAGAAAAACAGAAAAGATCAGTTCATTGAAATTCAGACTAAATCAGTTTGTTTGATGGGGCCATCTCAAGGGAGTGAGATGGCCTTTTTATATTGATGATATCAAGAGCCAATCGTTTTTCTGTTTTCAATGCTGGGAACCTAATTCTTCTAAACGTCTGCTTAGAATCAGGTTATATTATTTCTACATTAAACAGCCTCCAAAATATTCCATCATCCACATTTAAGGGATAAACAGCGGCTTTTCAGGGATTTCGCTATCTAAAATATGATTTCCAAAATTGTAAACTAAAAAATACCTAGTTTAGCTGGAAGCGATGCAACTCATCATCAGGAACATATTGCTATTATCATTATTCGTTCCGACATTGACAACTTATGGCCAGTTCAAATATCCGCACAGGTATTTTGACCCCAGAGAATACCAGTCGGACCGTAAAGTTTTCTGCATGGACCAGGCGGCTGATGGAACGATGTATTTTGGAACCCCCTCTTCTTTGTTGAAGTTTGATGGAGAAAGGTGGAAATTAACATCGATACCAGGAGAAAAAGCGGTGTACTGGTTAACGGTAGATGATGCTACTGAAAGGATATACGTTGGCACCACAGGAGAATTTGGATATTTTGACTTTGACCTTAATTATGTTTCACTAAGTGATCAATTGGATGCCTCTATCGCCAGTTTTGGAACGATCTGGGAGGTAAAGCTAACCAGTCATGGGGTATACTTCAGGTCGTCGAGGTATATTTTCAGATACCATGAGGGACAGTTAAGCCATATTGCCGGAATCGGACCCAAGGAATATCCCTTTGATATTATTTCCGTCGTAAATGATACGATTTTTACCCGTATTAGAGAAGTTGGCTTAGGAGCCATTTACCAGGGTGAAATATCAATATTAAAAGGCACAGAAAATTTTACTAGTAAGACCAATGCCTTTATCCCCCACTCAGACGGATTGCTGGTGGCAACCAGATCTAATGGATTATTTCTTTATCAAAATCAGGAGATAAAAGCATGGAACGTACCAATCAATGAAAAGTTAAAGGAAAACCGGGTTTACCATGCGACGGCACTATCCAATGGTCTGTATGCCTTTGCCAATTTGACGGGAGGTGCGCTTCTGATAGATCGTCAGGGCAAACTGGTTCATTCCATTAAAAGACATAATTACGGCATTTTTGAGGGGACAGAATTTGTTTTTGAGGATCAGCAGGCTGGTCTTTGGGTAGCCACCGGAAAGGGAATGACTCTCATTGACATCAACAGCCCCATTCAATACTATCGCTTAGATGAAATGACAGAGAATGCTTCATTTGTGCATTTTGATCAAAAACTGTATTTCGGCTCATTAAATGGTCTTTACATGTTGCCCGATAATCATTCAGAGCCTCAGCGAGTAATTGATTTTCCGGATCTGGTCACCAGGATTTATGAAGCTGATGATATGTTGATTGCCACCGACCTGTCTTACTTTTTTCAAGTAAATGGGTCTAAGGCTCAAAAGGGATCTTACCCTCCTTTTACCTGTTTAACTCCGATAAATTCCTCTGAATTTAATTATGTTGGTGGAGGCCAGGAAGGACTTTATTTTCTGAAAAAAACGAAAGATTGGAAAATAGTCAAGAGAGATGAAAACTCGGTCAAAAATCTGGATAAACTGGTCACCTATAAGGAATCACTCTGGGGTATTTCTTCAAGCAATGGTTTATTTCAATACAGCGAGGATTCAAGCAGGTTTTATTCAATTGACGATTGTTACTCATTGAAAGTTTATGAAAACCTGTTAACAGTTACTACTAAAAATGCTTTTTATTTTTTTGATTCTGCCACCGATCAGTTTCAACCTTTCGAAGAGTTGAACAAACTGATTTCGGATGAATTTCATGCTATTGAGGATTTTTATGTGGCAAACGATCAAGTCTGGATTTTGTATTACAACAAAGAAAAAGTATTGACAGGTGACGTATTTGCCAACAATCGCCTGATCCGGAAGTTACCTTGCTTTGATGCGAGAATAGAAGAGAACATTGAAGTTCAGTTAACCGAAGACATGTTGATCATCTCCAACGGTGACCATATTTTCCGATATCAGCAGGAAGCCAATCCGGATTCAATGAAACGGCAGGTTAATGTATTTATCTCCTCCGAACAGTTGCAGGAATCGTCTGACATCCCTTACTCACAAAATAAGTTGCGATTTGACTTTAGTTTGAAGTCGTTTTATACCTCAGGAAATAATTATTACAGATATCGATTACAGGGATACGATAACGATTGGACAGAGTGGAGTACGCAGAATTACATGGAGATTACTAATTTAACTGAAGGGGACTATGTTCTTCACCTGGAAGCAAAAACACCGTCCAGATCACATGCTTCAGCCTCCTATGTTTTTTCAATTTTACCGCCATGGTACAGGACTTACTGGGCATACATTTTCTACCTCATGCTCTTAGGTACTTTGCTTTGGGGTATTGTAAAATCACGTTCACGTTATCTGGAGAGGGAAAGAAAGAGATTGGAAATACTGGTGGCCAAAAGAACTTCTGAGATTATCGCGCAGAAGGCTACCATTGAACAGTCATTGTTAGAAAGAGAAGCGCTGCTAAGGGAGGTGCATCATCGCGTGAAAAACAACCTGCAGGTCATTTCCAGTATTTTTAACATGCAACTGAAACAAACGGAGACTGACGAGATAAGGAAATTGATCAATGATGGTCAAAGTAGAATGAAGACTATGTCGCTCATTCATCAGAAGTTATATCAAAGTGAAAGGTTGGATGTCATTGCTTTTGAAGATTATATCACTACGCTGATCAGTCAGATTAATCAATTATACAATAAAGGACAGCGTCATATAACACACGAGGTTGATGCGGGAGGAATACACCTGGACATTGATACTGCAATACCAGTTGGACTTATATTGAATGAATTATTATCCAATTCTTACAAATATGCTTTTGAAAATGATTCCGGAAATATCGTGGTAAAAATCACAAAAGATGTGTCAGGTAATTATTTGTTGGTTTACAGGGATGATGGCGAAGGTTTACCAGGGAACTTTAGCTTAGATGGAAATGACTCTCTTGGTTTGCGTTTGGTATCCATATTAGTTCGGCAGCTCAAAGGGGAGCTCAAATTTAAAAATGAAAATGGTGCCTGTTTCCAGATCACTTTTCAAACAGCAAACATCTGATTTCTCTCGTGGTAAATAACTTTTATGTGTTTTGATTAATACAATTTCTCAACTTTAAAAATCAGAAGTGCTATCTTAGTGGTGGTCAATTGAAGTTATGAGCAAAGTAAGGATTCTGATTGTAGAGGACGAACTCATCATTGCAGAGGATATGAAAGATATTCTTGAAGATTTGGGTTATGAGGTAGTCGGGATTACTCCGGAAGAGCAGGAAGCCAAGCGCATGCTCGTTGCTACTGCTCCTGATTTAGCCATTTTAGACATCACTCTGGGGAGAAATCAAAGTGGTCTTGAAGTAGCGGATTTCATCAATCAAAATATCTACATACCTTTTATTTTCTGTACCAGCTATGCCGATAAAAATACCGTTTCAAAAGCAAAAGATCTTCATCCTAATGGTTATTTGATCAAACCGTTTAACAAAGACGATCTCTATACGGCAATAGAAGTGGCTTTATCCAACTTCTCTATCAAACCAGAAAATTCAGAGCCTCCTTCTGATACACAAAACTTACTGATGAAAGACGCACTATTTATCAAGGACGGTAATGTTTATCAGAAAGTAACTTTTAAAGAGATTATGTGGATAAGTCCGGAAGGAAACTATTCGATTATTCATCTGAAGGGCAAGAGTAAATTTGTTGTACGTATTCCTCTAAAAGATCTACATGCTCAGTTACCCAAAGAGAGATTCTTTAGAACGCATCGTTCATATGTGGTAAATGTTGAGCAGATATCAGCGATCAATAGCAATCATGTATTTATTGATGGAAATGAAATCCCGTTGGGCAAGAGCTTTCGCGATGTGTTGCTGGATCAGCTACGCAAGTTGCAGTAGGTGAATCACCATTCATTTGACCCTCAACCACAGAATAGAGGCATTCATCCCACAATTTTGAATTGGCTTCTTATACAGGATAGCTTAGCTGTTATACTATTGCTATCAAAATGAAAAATACTATTCTATTAATTTGTTTGATGCTCCTGAACATTAGAGTAATTGCTCAAGATTCAAAACTCAGTGCACTTCCTGCAGATGGTAAAGTAACGCTATCAGGGTCTAATTTAGATTGGAGTCTTAATCCACCTACGCACGTTGATATTTACAAAGGTACCAGTAATCCTCCTACGGATCTCTATGATATTATCACGCCAGTACCCGCCTCTTTTGACTGGGTAGATAATGAAGTAGAAAACGGGGTCTTCTATTATTATCAGTTTGTAGCAAGAGATGAAAACAATGGTACTGTAGATGAACCTTCAAACGTGACAGGAGCAATGCCTGCTGAAGGACGGGGTTCTTATTACGTATTTGATGGAATAGATGATCAGGTACAGCAGCTAAATAATGAATATATGACCAGAGTGAATTTTATCAGATTTGATTTCAAGATCGATGAATTACCAACTGATAAAAATGCCGAGATATTCAGAATACAATTCAAAGGAACCTCATCTAATAACCGGTCAGTTCTTAGTGTGATACATACAGCTGATTCACTTCAGGTAGTGGTCGACAGAGATACTGCACCCATGATTGGACGGCCTTCTAAGGGCAAGTCAATTTTAACAATGCCCTCTGTAGCGGATGGAGAATGGCATGAATTCAGGATGATAGATATAGTTAGAACACAGTTAACAGTTAGAATTGATCAGGACTTATATTTCATTGATATGCGAGATCCCGGTGGTGTTTTCGATATTCCACTTGTGGGAGCTCATGATATATTTATCGGAGGTCAAATAAATGATACCACTGCATACTTCAACGGATGCTTTGATAATTTACGATTCTTTGGAAGATTTGAACAGGAAGGGTGTTGGAATTTTGACGAACCAAGTGCTGAATTAACTGTTTTTGATAAAGGCAGAAAAATTAGAACTATGCAAAAAGTAGGTGGAGTTAAATCAGCAGCAGATGTATTTAACCCGATCATACTACAGGCCATTGCTGGCAAAGAAGGTAGAATACAATTATCTTCCTCTACGGAATCAGTTTTAAATAAATTATCCTCCTTCACCCTTTTCAGACAAGCATTACCATCAGGGCCGGTAGATACTTTGAAGAATGATCTGGATCTGGTGGATTTCTTTCCTTATGAAGATTTAACCGTCGTGCAGGGCACCCCCTATCAATATACCATCCAGTATACCGCGTCTCTTTCTCCAACCAACGATACAACAATTGCCATTAGTGACTACAATGTGCCTGCGATGGATTTTGGCAATCACTACCAGTTTGATGGGGTAGATGATGTAGTGACACCTGATCAGGCCATTATAAATGATGATGAGGGGACTATCGAATTTCTGGTGAAGATTCAGCCGGAAGACAGCCCTCTCCCGGGATCTAGTCTTGCGCTCGCTGGAAAGCAGAATAACGCATTTAGAAATGGGTTCATGATTTTACATGACAATTCCAGAGTGTGGTGTCAATTCAGAAATGGAGCAGGTACCAGGAATAATCTATATCCTGCCAGGGCCGTTAGCCTTACAGACGGTAAGTGGCATCATGTTGCACTTACCTATGTGGTAGGTGATTCCGCAACACTGTATGTAGATGGTGAACAGGTGGTAAGCGGTGATATCAATAACCTGAATTTCACCACTGCTCCTATACAGTTTGGACGCGCCCCGGATCCTTTTGGGGCGCCTTTGAAAGGCGGTCTGGATGAAGTGGTGATCTGGGATCAGGTGTTGAGTCCTGAGGAGATAGGTTTGAGGGCTTTTGCAAAAGTCAGAGGTGATTCGGAAGGTTTATTAGCCAGTTACCATTTTGATGAAGGAGCTGGTTCCATAGCATATGATTCCGGGCCTCAAGATGTACATGCTCAGATCAATGGAGCCATTACGGGTCAAAATACCACTGATATTCCTGTAAGATGGCTTGGCACAATGAGTGCCTCCTGGAGTGAGCAGGAAAACTGGAGTTCAGGATTCGTACCGCAAACCGACGACAACTTAGTCATCACCGCATTAGGCAATTCTCCAATCATTGCTTCGACAGATGTGGTAGAAATCAATGATCTAATGATTAACCAGGGAGCCTCATTAACACTTGAATCAGGTGGAATCCTGGCAATCAATGGAGAAGTATTGAATCAGGGGAATTTCACAGCAAAAAGAATTCCTGAAGCGAATGGTAAATACAGCATGATAGGCTCTCCACTGGTTGATGCTGATATTTCAGATTTTGGTGCAGATCTAACATTTGGATATGACCCGCTAACAGCGACATTTACCCAAGAGGCAGGGACCGCATTTCCCGGCAATGGGTATTTTGTTTCTTATTTCGAAAATGACCCGGAAATTGTTTTATCAGGAACTCCAAACTCGGGAAATGTAAGCGTTCCCTTAACCATCTCATTGGAGTCGCCAATCAGCTATAACCTGGTGGC
>JBCBHL010000278.1:0-9985 GCA_038525605.1 Bacteroidota bacterium | reverse complement strand
TAGCAGATGGTTTAACGTCGGTTTTAAACGAGATGAGTTTCAGGTGTACAGGTCATTTCTTGCCAGATAAACCAGCATTATATGCTCGCTGTTTTCTTTGGGGTCATCGTGTAGCTTTTTGGCTAATTCAGCATCTGCCTCATCATCTCCGGTTCTTCTGAAGGTTCCTGCGATTGGATAAATAGTGGCCTCTCCATCCTGAATAACAATCTGTGCCTCCGGTGACGACCCAAAAATCTTGTAGCTACCGTAATCAAAATAAAACAGGTATGGAGAAGGGTTGATGGACCGAAGTGCCCTGTACACCTGAAACTCATCTCCTTTAAAACCGACGTTAAACCTTCTGCTAAGCACAATCTGAAAAACATCTCCTACGTCACAATGGTGAATCCCTTTTTTCACTATTTCCAAGAACTCATCATCTGTCAGATTTGATTGCACTTCTCCGCTTGTGGAAAAATTGAAACTCGGGAAATTTTTGCTGGCAATAAGAGATTCTATCTGTTTAATTCCTTTAGGTTCCTCATCTTCAAGATAGTGTTCGAAAATATACAGTTCGTTTTTAAAATGATGCAGAACAATTACGTATCTGAAAATGCTGTAGTGTAGTTTCGGAATTTCAAAGTCTTCGTTGCTATTGGAAAAATCAACATCTTCAAAAAACTGAACTGCATCATAAGACATGAAACCGAATAGTCCGTTTTGCGCAAAATCAAACTTATGCTGACTATCAGGCTGAAATGAAGATGCAAAATCATTGAGGTGGTTGACCACATTTCTACGATCCTCTATCGAGATTTTCTCTGAAGTATTGTCGGGATAACTGATGTCTATAGAGGACTTATCAGGTACAATAAACTGTGCAATAGGATCACAACAGATGTAGGAATAACTATCCTCATCTCCATGATAATCAGAGCTTTCCAGCAAAAAAGAGTTTGCAAACCTATCTCTTAACTTCAGGTAAATACTAACTGGAGTAACAGTATCAGCCAACTGTTTTTTGAAAGTAGTTTTAAATTTAAAATTCTTATGTTTCATTTTTCTTAAAATGCTAAAAAACAAAAAACCCGCTGCGATGAGCGGGTTTCCTTAAATATTTATGTAAACGTAGCTTCTCGCGATTATAATTTATAATCGTTCCACCACCACGCGTTATTTCTCATTATCAAAATCATATTGCTAATCTATCGCAAGCTTTTTTAATTCCAAAAACTTTGAACAAAAAAAGATAAAAAAAACCGTAATTGTCACAAAAAAGTCGCTTTACATACCCTTTAATATAACTTAAGGTGGAAGCTGAAAAACCTGTGTTCAAAAGAGTAAGCATAAGATTAATATTAATTATAATGAAGAAGAAAGTTTTAAACATCGAAAAAATTAGCGTGAAGAGTTTTGTGGTAGGCTTAGAGGATAAAAATAGCAATACTGTAAAAGGTGGATTTTGGACATACGGTGGTTGTAGTATCAGAATTTGTGAGCAAGGTGGAACAGACGTAGGAGAACAAACCTGCGAACCGTTCAGCTACTTTGACTGCTAACATTATAAATGGTTGCCATGTGTATGGCAACCATTTTACTTGTCTTAAGAAATAAAAAATTTACTGTCATCCAAAGAAGTCAGTAATACCAATATCATTTTCAAAACCATCTATCGTAATTCGTCGTGCAGAATACCTACTCAACTAACAAATTCCCCCATTGATCAAAAAAAAGTAAAATCCGCTTCTAACTTATTTAACTTTGTCTTGTTTAAATAAAAAAAGATTAAAGGGAAGTATGTTACCCATCGAAGATCAGGTAAGTTTATTAGTGCATTTATCAAAAGCAGACAAGTATGTCGCTGAGGCAGAGAGTGATATGATCCACCGGATCGGCAAAGCGGGCGGATTAAGTTACGAACAAGTTGAAAATATCATTGACAATCCCAAAAAACTGCCAGAGCTAATCAATTTGCCGGGAGATGAAAAATTCAATTACCTTTTTAATACAATTCAATTGATGAAGGTGGATAAAAAAGTTCATCAAAATGAAATTGCTTTTTGTGAAAAACTTGCTCTAAAACTTGGTTTTAAACCTGGGGTCGTAGGAGAATTATCACAGTATATATACAGTGACCCCAATACGGTAACAAACATTGACTTCCTTAAGAAAATTGCTGACCAAAATTTATTATCCGGTTAACGCTGATTACCGACTTTTAAACAAAACACATTAGACAACATTAATTAAGAAGTGAGAAAGCACCGAATCATTTATTTGATTCCGTTATTGTTATTGGTTTTAGCAAAAACATCTCTAGCTCAAAACCCACCAACGGAAACCATACTGGATATCAGTATCAGCAATGAACCTATTGTCATCGATGGCGAACTGAATGAGAAAGCGTGGCTGAATGCCGATGTGGCAAAAGGTTTTTTTCAGACCTTCCCCATAGATGATCAGTTAGCAGATGAACAAACAGAAGTTAAACTCACCTATGATGACAAGAACCTATACATTGGTGCGGTTTGCTACACCAGCCAAAATGGTGAATACATCATTGAATCACTAAGAAGAGATTTCGGATTTGGCAGAAATGATGTTTTTGCAGTTTATATAGATCCATATAATGATCAGTCGAATGGTTTTTCATTTCAGGTAACACCTTACAACGTCCAAAGGGAAGGAATAGTAACTCTCGGAGGGGATGTAGCAGATAACTGGGATAACAAATGGTTTAGCGAGGTGAAAAGGTTTAAGGATAAATGGGTAGTAGAAATGGCTATTCCCTTCAAATCATTCAGATATAACAGCACCAAACAGTGGAATATCAACTTCTTGAGAAATCACCCGATGATCAATCAGCGATCAACATGGATAGCCGTGCCCATCCAATACAGATCCTCTGACCTTGTCTACACAGGCAAGCTCAATTGGGATACACCGCCTAAACCAACCAATACCAACATCGCACTCATTCCTTACATCACAGGACAAAATGTCAACAACTTTGAAGAAAACACCGGTGAAGAACAGAAAGGAAATGTTGGTTTCGATGCAAAAATCGGTGTAACACCATCGCTAAATCTCGATCTAACTGTCAATCCGGATTTCTCACAGGTAGAAGTAGATCAACAGGTCAATAACCTCGGAAGATTTGAAATTTCCTTTCCGGAAAGAAGACAGTTTTTCCTGGAAAATCAAGATTTATTCGCTCAAAACGGATTTAGGTCTTCAAGGCCCTTTTTCTCCCGTAGAATTGGAATCATCGGCTCAGGTTCCAGTGCCAAACAAATTCCAATTCTGGCAGGTGCCAGACTAAGCGGTAAGATTGGCAAAGACTGGAGAGTTGGCTTGCTAAACATGCAGACCGATAGCGACATCATAGAAGAAGAGTTTTTCCCGGCACAAAATTATACCGTAGCGGTTTTTCAAAGGCAAATACAAAAAAGAAGCAACATTGGTGGCGTTTTTGTCAACAGAATGGCAACCAATTTTGATAAATCAGACACCAGTATCACCAGTGCACAATTCAACAGAGTAATTGGAGTAGATTACAATCTGGCAACAGAAAATAACCGATGGACTGGTAATACCTATTATCACAGGTCGATTACTCCTGAAAAAGATGATGAAAGCTATGCACAGGGAACTTTTCTAAGATATCAAACCAGAAATTTGGAAGTCAATTATTTCCATAACATGATTGGCGAAAACTACAATGCAGAGGTAGGATTTATCAGAAGAGTAGGCATCAGAACTTTTGGAACCAACACCAGCTACAGTTTTTGGCCAACAAACTCAAAGACGATTGTCAATCACGGGCCACAGATACGATACAGCATTACTATGGATTCTGATTTCGACTTACTCGACAGGGACATCAACGCCTCCTATCGACTAAGTTTTCTCAACACTTCAGAAATTTCTACCAGATTCACAAGACAAATGGTAACGCTGAGAGGTTCGTTTGCTCCTAATGGTATTGAGGCGGACACGCTTTTAGAAGGGTCGATTCACCGATTCAATTCTATACAGCTATCCTACAGAAGCGACAGAAGAAAACTGTTTAACTTCGATACGCAGATTTCGAGAGGTAGTTTTTACACAGGAAGCAGAACCAATTATCAGCTAAATCTTAATTATCGATTTCAACCAATTTTCAGGGCAGGACTCAATGTCGACTATAACAGGTTGAATTTTCCTGAGCCATTTTCAAGCGTCGAATACTTGTTGATCGGTACCCGTTTGGATTTAACACTTACTAACAAGTTTTTTGTCACGTCATTCATTCAGTATAATGATCGTGCAGATAATTTCAATATCAACACCCGACTCCAGTGGCGTTTCAAACCCGTATCCGATGTGTTCCTGGTCTATACTGAAAACTATGGTGGCGACTTTATGACCAATGACCTGGTACCTGAAATCAACAATAGTTTTAAGAAGAATAGAGCGCTGGTCTTGAAAATCACCTACTGGTTGAACATTTAGAGACAAAAAAGGGTGAAGCCTAATGCCTTCACCCCGCAAATTTCTTTTAGTAATAAAAAAAATCAGGAAAGCTTTAAAGCTCCTTCGATATCAGTGAGTAGTTTCTTGGATACTTTTCTTGGATTCTCTGTTTTGAAAGATTCCAAAGCCTTGTATGCTTTTCCTCCGATTTCATAAAGACCTACAGGATTTTTATCGAAACCATAGCTTCCAATTACATACTCTAATTCAGCCTGAATTTTATCTTCTATTCCTAAAGACTCAAGCTTTTCTTTGGCATTGATGCATGCCTTTTCGATTTTCTGTTCGGGAGTAAGTACTGCCATAACGTAAGAGATTAATTATTAATTTCACACAAAATTAATTGAATAATAATGAGATATACAACAATTGTGTTAATTTAATGTTAATAAAACAATAAAACAAAGAATTTATTGCAACAACTGTTGATTTCTCATACTTCTGTGGACCACAAAAAACCATATCGGTGGAAAAATAGATAAAACCATCATACCAGGATAGCCAGTAGGCATTTGAGGACTGTTATCCATATGTCTTAACGTATGATACTTTCGGTTAGCCAGAAAATGATGGTCGGAATGCCTTGACAATTCAAACAACAAAGACCTGCCTAAGATGTGATTACTGTTCCAGGAATGTGCGGGCTGAACTCTTTCATATCTTCCATTTTCATTTTTGGATCGGGTAAGACCGTAATGCTCGATGTAATTAACAGTTTCCAGCAACAAAAATCCAATCACTGCTGCTGCAATGAAATACAACATCACCACCCAGTTGAAAACTGCCAATATCAAAAGACAAAACACAATTTGTATCAATTGGAACTGTAACATTTCATTAGAAAGAGAAAACTTACTTTTTCCAGCCTTTTTCATATCCTGAAAAGAAATAGTCCATGCTGACAAGTAAGCCATCACCACCGACCGAAACCAAAAGAAATAGAGAATTTCGCCCTTTCTGGCAGAATTAGGGTCTTCTGGGGTACTCACATTTTTATGATGTCCCCTGTTATGCTCTATGAAAAAATGCATATATAACGAACTTAACAGCAGCGACTTGGCAAGAAACTGCTCGCGTTTGTCAGACCTGTGCCCCAACTCATGAGCAACGTTTATGCCCAATACGCCGCAAAGGAGTCCCATCGCACTGATACGTCCTGCCAACTCTACCCAGCTAAGATTATCAGCAGAAACACTAATCAGAAAGAGTGCCAGGAAAACATACTGAATTGGTACTACCATATATAGCAGCCAGTCAAAGAGTACACCCTCGGACGACTCATTCTTTTGCGCATCGTCATTAAGTGCATCAGGCTTAAAAAACAACTCAAGAAAAGGAATGATGATAAATGCATAGATAATTGGCAGGAACGTTAATACTCCTGTTGTATTAAATGACACATAAACTGTCGATGGAAGTGTCAGAACCATCAAGTACTTTAGTTTTCTCATAGCCAATTACATTTTACCTACACTCTAAGATAAAACAAACCATCGAAATGATAGCACTAATTACTACCATCAGGGGTCAACTCTGGCGTTTTATCTCTCTTTCCAAGCCCAAAGAAGTAGCCAACTGAGGCTCCAATGGAAAAGTTATTGGATGTATCCGGTATTCCCGATGATCTGGATTGAAAATCGATCGTATTGGTAATGGTGTAGCTAAAATTACCTAACAGCTGAATCGTTCCGAAATTAAAATCTCTCATGATACCAGCTTCCAGCCTGCCTCCAATGCCCATTGTAATATCATTGTCAGGATCAAAAGGAAACACATCGAATTGCCCCACATTGATAAAACTACTTTCAGCATCATCATCCGCAGGTACATTGGTTAGCTCACTGCTGAGCAAAAACTCACCATAAATTCCGGGGTTTATAAAAATCTTGGTCTTCTTCCTTCCTAAGTAAATGATAGAACTAAAAGGAACTTCAATGTATCTGTATCGTGAGGAAAAATTAGCAGTATTTGTAAGAGGAAATTCCTGCACATACCCTTTTTCAGTATAATTAATAGAAAGCTGCAGACCCGTGTTCAGAATGCCGGTTTTCAAAGGAGCAAAATGCATGAAAGTAGCCCCAAACTGCACACCTGGCTGAAGACCAGTTCTGATATTGGTACGAAATGCCAAATGATTGAAAAAAACAGAAGAAACGTTACCACCGACGGTAAACCCAACGTAGTTATTAGATTGAGAAAAGCTCTCAAAAGAACAAAAAAGAAGTAATAATACGATTACCCTAATCTTTACATTTCTCAAAACCGGAGTTAATAACGAACGTTTAAAATCCATTAAATTTGCTTTTCAACATTTAATTCGCACTTGTGAACACAAAGTAATACGAATTTATGGTTATTTTAGTACTTCAATAAAACATTCTGATCAAACAAATGATTGATCGATGGTAAGAGAACTTTAAAGAAAAATAGGTTATGGCTAAAGCAACACCGATATTGATTGAGGCGATTAGAAACACAGCTAAAAAGCTGGAAACAGGAGCTCCCTATCAATGGGGACATATGGGCAGTTGTAATTGTGGAAATCTGGCACAGGAAATCACTGACATGTCTACTAAAGAAATCCACGAATACGCTATGAAAAGACACGGTGACTGGCAGGAACAGATTATCGATTATTGTCCTACATCGGGCCTTCCTATGGATTTCCTGATTTCAAAACTGCTGAAGGCGGGATTAACTACTATAGATCTCCAAAATCTGGAAAGGCTTTCTGACAAAAAGGTACTCGATCGTCTAAAAACTACAAAAAAGTACCTCAAGCATAACCTGAGAGATGATGTCATCCTCTATTTAAAAGCCTGGAGTGATTTACTGGAAGAGGAGATCAGTGATCAAATTAAGATAGAAATACCTACTGAAAAGCCCCAAAAAGAATTGGTGGTAATAGAATCCTAATAAAACCTTAATAGCTTTTTTTAAAAATAATCTTCAAATCCATCGTTACTTTAAGCATGGAAAATGAAGATTATTTTTTTGATGATTCGGATTATGCCGACTTCACAGACGAAGAAATCGTGGAAAGAGAAACTAAATCATTAGATTTGTATTATGCAGAATTCGAAGATATTCCCTTTGAATTTGAAGTAAGACAAATTGACGATTTCTAGTGATTCACGAATACTTTAAAAAAGAAACAGAAGATTTTAAAATCCTTGTTCAGTTAAACCCCGAGTCCTTCCATGGACTTGAGCTAATTGTATTGCCTGACAATTCTATTCAAAAGACCAAAAGGGTTTTTGATGAGGATATTTACGACGATCTCGCAGCGGATGAATTTGAAGAGTGCAGTCCTTTGGAATTTAATCTAAACCTCAAAGGAATTTTTTAGCGTCTTTCATTGCGTTTAAAATTAATCCATTTAACTTTGCTGCGGCAACTGATACGACCAGCTCCCTCTGAATCCCCCAGGTCTGGAAGGAAGCAAGGGTAAGTGGTTGTAGCGGTGCGATATCTGTTGCCATTTTTTCCTTTCTTTTCAATACCTTTACTTCTTTTTAAAATTAAGCTCTTAACTATATTTTAATTTAATATTATGAAATTCTTTATTGATACAGCCAATCTGGACGATATACGGGAAGCATACGATCTCGGCGTCCTTGATGGAGTAACCACTAATCCTTCTCTAATGGCTAAAGAGGGTATCACAGGTGAGGAAAACATCAAAAATCACTACAAAGCAATCTGTGATATCGTTGATGATAAAGTAAGTGCAGAAGTAATTTCTACAGACCTGGAAGGAATGCTGAAAGAAGGAAGAGAGCTTGCAGCACTGGATGACAAAATAGTGGTTAAAGTACCGATGATAAAAGATGGTGTGAAAGCTATCAAACAATTTTCATCTGAAGGAATCCGAACCAATTGCACATTAATTTTTAGCGCCGGACAAGCATTATTAGCAGCCAAAGCAGGCGCTACTTATGTATCCCCATTCATTGGCCGACTAGACGATGTTTGTACTGACGGTCTTACTCTTATCGAGCAGATTGTAGGTATTTATGACAACTACGGTTTTGATACGGAAGTCCTGGCAGCATCAGTAAGACATAATATGCACTTAATCCACTGTGCGGAGATAGGTGCACACGTAGCAACCTGTCCGTTGAGTGTAATCACTGGATTGTTGAAGCACCCCCTTACAGATAATGGACTGGCTAAATTCCTGGCGGATTACAATAAAGGAAACAGTTAATCAACTTCCTTAGTTTGTAATAAAACTTCAAAGGACTTTTAATGTATATTATTAAAGTAAAAGGAAAAGCCAAAATCCCTGACTATATACAGCTCAGGGATGATAATTTTGTTTTGATCGCCTATTTCCGAGCTGACCGACCGCTCAAGAAACTTGAAAAATACGGACTTGAAGGTAAAGATGATGCCTTACAAAAGGTGATCAATTCATTACCATTTGGTAAATTACAAAAATTAACAATATAGTTGCCTCCATGTCATTCTCAAATGAGCCGGTATTGCAAGTAGCGGATGCTACCATTTTTCAGGAAAATAATTCTATTCTCAATCACATCAATTTTGAAATAGAAAAAGGCGAATTTGTTTATTTGATCGGCAGGACGGGAAGCGGTAAATCCTCGCTTCTCAAAACCTTGTATGCAGACCTTCCTTTGAGACTTGGTGATATCAAGCTGGCAGAATTCAATATAAGAGACATTAAAAGGAAGGAAATCCCCTATCTGAGAAGAAAAATCGGGATTATTTTTCAGGATTTCCAGCTATTCCCCGATAGGTCTGTAGCAGATAATATCTTTTTTGTAATGAAAGCTACAGGCTGGAAAGACAGAGCCAAAATGAAGTCCCGGCTTGCAGAAGTTTTGATGCGTGTGGGACTGGGGTCTGTATCAGCGAAAATGCCACACCAGCTTTCAGGTGGTGAGCAACAGCGAGTGGTGATTGCAAGAGCTTTGGTAAATGAGCCAACTATTTTGTTTGCCGATGAGCCAACTGGAAACTTAGACCCGGAGGTTTCTGATGGAATCTTCAAACTTTTCCTTGAAATCAACAAAAGCGGTACAGCCATTATGATGGCCACACATAACCACCACTTCATCGAAAATTACCCGGCCAGAATTCTAAAATGTGACAAGGGCAAATTGCTGGATTCCAACAAAGAGCAGTTTGAACTGACAGGCCTTTATTAAAAGCAATTGAATCTATTCAATTTGTTCAGCAATTTGATAGGGGATTTCATTCAACTACTGTATTTTATTACAAGAACAATCGTCATCAGTGGTCTTTACTTTTTATTGAAGATGAACGTATGAACGATACAAGATTTCAACGAATCAATAGAAAGTTGTGTCTTTATGATCAGTTAGAAGATAAAGTGGTATTTTCTTATCAAAATCAACGTTTTAGCATAAATTAGTATTCGATAAACTAGTTTGCATGCAAGCATTTATGAAATATTTTCTACTTATCCTTCTCCTCGTGTCGGTTCAGACTACTGTTCTGG
>JBCBHL010000277.1:0-10000 GCA_038525605.1 Bacteroidota bacterium | reverse complement strand
GAAGTATTCTGCTGATATCTAATCTGTAGATCTCTCAAGAGGTCTACTATCAATGATTTTCCCTTAGCAACGATATTTTCCCGGTCACATGGAGGAGGAGGCGTGTAGGTATCCTGAATTACTTCGTCTGTGTGATCAAACGAAACACCATTGATTCTGGCTTTGTAAATAAAATCAGATGGTTTGATCGGGTTGTTATTTTGATCAATCCCTCTTTCGTCGAGATACTTAGTGACCGAATTGCTGTACTCATTTTTGATTCTGTTGAGCAAACTACTCCCTATCTGAACAGGTCCATCTTCGTTTCTTTTTCCTTTCAAACCAGTGAACTCATCGAAAATAGCATGCAATGCCAACGAACCATATTTATTATGTCCTTTGATATCGTTGTAATAGGTGAGTTGAGTTCTATCTCCGGAGTTCATCAAAACCTGGCCTTTGGCCAGCTGGAAGAGTTTTAAAAGACTGGAAATAGAGTCATATTTCGTCTGAAACGTAAAATCTCTTTGGATCAGCCTGCGGTCAGGGTTGTCATTGGCCAGCAACTCCTGAATCCTCAAATCTCTTTTACTCCCAACTACCAGGTTCTGATAGCTGTTGCACATAATGCCGATTGTAAAAACAAACTCTGCTCCTTTGTTGACCATTGCATCGTGCATGCCTTTGAGTGAGTAATAATCATAAACGTTGTTAGCTCTTTCGACGGTGAAAGGGAGTTGGACCATAGGAAACCTGGAGTACAAACCATCGAAGCGTGCTCCATGGTTATCGATGATCATGAAGACCTTGTCATTGGCGCCAAGTTGCAAAGTATCGATGAAATTTCGAATGTACTCGTTTGAATATTCTTTACCTGTAAAAAAGTGAGGGGTCATTTTGATGATATCGGCTTCTCTTTCGATGTATTTGAAGAGACTATCAGCCAGTTCGACGTCCGCGTTTACTGCTCTTCCAATATCCGGATCATCGGTTTTACCCATAAAAATGAAATGGAAATTTCCCTGAGCAAAACTTTGTGTTGCTACAAAAACGGCCAGAATCATCAGAAAATTTCTTAACATAGGTATGTGAAATCCGAATATTATTTAAGATCTATCAGAACAAAAAATGTTTGTTATCAATTGATTTATCCCGATACATCAGTGTTTGTGTAATTTTAACAATACGTTTATGGAATTTTTATTAAACAGCAAATGTAATTTCCAGAAGATAGAAAATATGACTGAATATCTGAAATGTGTTTTAAGTATCAACATTTGTTATCTTCAATTATTATTCTTTTTTGCTTTATTGCTTAACTCGGTTTCCAATTCTTCAATTGACGGTAAACTAATTTTTAAGTTTTCAGGTATTGCTTCTGTTAGTTTGTATTCACTAATTCCCATCGGTTTGTTGAAATTCCTAAGCAAGTACTCAGTTTCGATTTTAGTAAAATAATTAATCATTGGTTGTGACCCAACTGATTTTGTGCCACAGGCTGTGGCACCAATTCATATGCTTTTGAAAAGAAGAGGTTCCACCGTTTAATATCATGAAGAGAGTCTCTACTCGTTAAAAATAGCCTCTATATCATTAACAAGTAATGAATAGTCGATAAAATGCACATCATTTTTCCCATCGATCCAAAATTTAGCTTTGGCACATTCCGGCGAAATTACCAAATAAGCCATTTGGCCTTTCTGCCTGAATTCCAATCCGATCGTCGGATTAAATGTACAAGCCCAGTTGAGCCCGTCAGTATTATAATTGTCATAAACCGTGAGCATTTGCTTAATCCTCTTTTTATCGACTTTTTCAAGTGGCTTTTTTGGGGAACTCAGCGCATAGTCACCTACTTTATCTACCGAGAGGGTATCTTCATAAAATGGATCTATTTCGAAATAGTAGATTTTCCGGCTTTTCTTCACCAGCTCATATGAATCATTCCCGTAATTTGATTCAAAACCACTTTTATAGCTGTCATTTTTACATGCTGTCAACAGGATAACGACCAATATCAGGTAGCCATAAAGATTATTTTGTATCAGGAGTTTTTTCATGTGAATCCGATTGAAAGCGTGCGCGTTCTTTCTGTCCTGAATCTAATTCATTTTATCCAGATTTCAATATAAGCGGGGATATTAGCGCCATTAAAATAGGGTCTCATGTCTTCGGTGGTCACACTGCTTCCAGGATTTGTCCTCGCGATTTCTTCCGAAAACTTGATAGAGAGGTTCTCCGTTTGAGCATCAAAATACCGAATTGTATAGCTGCTGTTGATCCGTTGTAAAGCGTTCGCAGGAGGCACTTTATCTTCCTGCGTGTATTTATCAATTCGGATTCCGGTAGCATTTAATGTGGTTTTCAAATCATCAAATTTTTCCGATGTGGTAAAACAGGGAATTAACCGGATCTCGCTGAGGGCGACTGCAGTGTTTGGATTGAATACTTTCTTTTCCAATACAAGTCGTTCATTGTCCAGATCGAGTGTTACTTTTCCAAATTTCGCCAGAAAGGTTTGACCAATCAGCATACCAGCATTGCTCTGTGGCATAACGGTAACCTCCACATTGAACAATTCCAGATTTCCTGCCTTCAGGTTTTGGATATTGTATCGACTGCCATTGACTACCGAACCATCCGCAATAATCGACTGAACCGGACCTTTATAGTCGGCCTGACTGATTTTTCCTTGGCTCATCAGCCGATTAAAAAATACGCCATTGACCACAATACCGCTGGCACCTGTATCGAAAATAAACTTTCCGTTTACGTCATTGAGAGCAACATTTAAATGATAAAGTCCACTGAATGGGTCTTTCTGTAAGGGTAAATAGTAGTCTTGTGCACTACAAAACATCGGTAGCAACAGAAGCATTACAATCATTTGTTTCATATCGTCTCAGTTTTAGTCAATTACTTAAATGTTTTGAAGGTTCTTTCTCCTGAACCAAAGAGAACAGGTTGCTAAAAAGGTTGATGATTCTTTTCCTGAATAAGAGATAGAGTGTTGCGACACAAATCAGCATACAAAATAAGAGAGCCGCAGGAAAATATTCATGCCTGGTCACCCTATTGACCAAATGATCGCACCTCAGGTTTTCAAAAAGACACTGCTGAAAATATTCAGTAAATTTTCCCCAATCGGATTTAGGAATTTCCACAATGAAGGCATATTTCTCTAATGTCGCTATGACAAAATCAAGTTGTTCGGTTCTTACGCCATCATTAATTTTTCTTTGTGCCTGTTTACTGACACCATACATGATTGCCAGTCCATTCATCGTTTCCGAAAGCTGATCCCGCTCTATTCTTGTAAGAATCGTCTCCATTTCAGAGACGAGGAGCACCTCATTTTTTAGTTCCCGGACAATGGTATCAGGATGAATACCTTCAGCAAACAGGTAATTAAAACTCCTGTTGGGTATTTCCTTTTTCTTTGCATCAATGTTTTGAAAGAGCAGGATGTATAAAACGAAAAGGAACACGCCATTTATAAAATAACGAATAATCATGTTGCTTCTATTTTGAGTTTATTGACTTTTTTGACCTTGAGGCATTGAGTTAGAGAATAATTCACGATGACCCGGACTTCCTGTTATCATTATTCTGATTTTCTACAACCTTGATTACATTCACTCCTAACCATCGTTACACAATTGAACTCTTCATCTTATACACATTTCTTCTGCCTTCTAAAGAAATGATTCCTGCTCTATATTTTTCCAGTGGATTGACTGCATAACATCAAACACCTGTGGATTTTATTTGATCCAGATTTCAAAATACGAGGGTATCGGATTTTTGAAATACGGCACCATATTTTCGTCGCTTACCGTAAAGCCTGTCAGCTGTTGTTGCAACTGACCGAGGTAGTTTTTGGCAAGTGTTTCATCATCATTAGCAAAGTATCTGAGGGTAACGCCATCAGAAACCCTGTTCAGTGCTTTGGCCGGAGGTGGCACATTTGTCTCCTCCTCGATGGTAACATTTGCAGCAGCAAACAGCGTTCTAACCTGACTTTTAATCTGCGTAACGTCCGTTGTTAGGCTGCAGGGTACAATCCTCACTGTCACATTTTGACTGGTTCCTGTGACAGGTGATGCCACTGGCTGTGGAACAGTCGTTGGCTGGTTAACTACCGGGTTGCCGCTGATTGCCGGGTTACATTTCGCCGGATCATTGCTGTATTCACACTGAATATCTTCCAGCTTTAGGACATTGCCATTGATTTGCGCATTGGAGAACAATCTCAAATATCCCAATCCCACCTCAGTAGGGTGACTTGATACAAGCTTCGATTTTCCACCCTTCTTTTTGGCCACCACATATTCGAATTCTACGGGAAAATTTCTAAGTAACACATTTCCAAAGGAGATTTCAGCTACTTTAAACTGATAGATTTTCTGCACATCTCCGTTTTGCAGAACCAGCGAATCGAGGCTTTCGAACTGAAAGTTGAGTTTCTTTGATTTATACGCTTTCAGCTCTTCAATTCCGCCAAGTACCAAACGGTTGTTTCTAATGTTGTCATTGACGGCAATATTTGTCTGGAAACCATCAACAACTACTGGCACCTGGTTTTTTTGATCCATCTTCAGCGAATCATCGAAAAACTGTCCAAAGCTCAATTGAGCAGTAAACAATAGTGTAAATAGTGATACGAGCGTTTTCATATTTTCCTTTTTAAT
The DNA here is from genome assembly GCA_038525605.1 of Bacteroidota bacterium. Classification (GTDB taxonomy): domain Bacteria; phylum Bacteroidota; class Bacteroidia; order Cytophagales; family Cyclobacteriaceae; genus JANSWY01. The sequence continues at coordinate 5,330 of JBCBHL010000277.1, read as the reverse complement.
GATTGCGGGAAAAGTCTGTTTCCCGAATATTGAGTTAATAAACTGGTTTAGCTAAATTCTTCTGTACCATGCTACATGTGTATGACCATCGCATAGAAAAACTGAGAAAAAATTATCTGATCACCCCAAGTATGGGGCCGAATCCACTTCCTGTATTTTGCAAAGCACCCAGCTCAGGAGCGTAAATCTGCGAGATCACCCCATCGAGATAGAGTGCATCCTTACAGTGAAAAAAGTCTCTGAAGAGCTGGCTGAATTCATAAAAATTCACTGGCTCTTTTGAAATGACAAAAACCACTTTTTTTGAACTGATAATGCCTACTCCATTCCTGATATTCAGGTTTTTAGAACCTTTGTTGAAGTGTTCATTGAAAATACCATCTTTCACCATAAGCGGGCCACTTTGAGTTGCCAGAGTCACCTGCTTTTTATCAAAAGAATGGATGCTATCAGGATAAATAATATGTGCTCCTTTCTGTTGGCTAAGCAGGAAAACACCATTCGACAAACCAAAATCAGGGTTATTCTTTTTGAACTGCATGTAGAAGTTTCCGTAACCTGACTTTTTAGCGTCCATCTTATATTTCTCCTTACCGTTTTCGATGTAGAGACCCTGTGGATTTTTCTTTGGCGTAAACATACCGGCATTCATGGCAAAGGCTAAATCGCCACCAATAGACTGTGCCTGGCTGGCAATCGACTTAAATGAATGATTTTTTCCTTTGTTGTCCCGGTGAAATATTTTCACATTGACAGCATCAATATCAACAATATAAGCATCATACATCTTGCCGAGGAATTCCACACGCCAGCCAAAACTTTTATTATACTTGATCAGGTTATCGATATTCCGCTTGAAATAATTGAGTTCATTTCTCGCCCTATTGTTCCTGGTTTTATATTTCGACAACTCAGCATTGAGTGAATCCAAAAAGTTTTGCTGCTGTAAGATTTGATTTTTAAGGCCCTCAATTGATTGCTCACCAACACTGTCATTTTGAATAATAACACTATCGGCGATTACGGTTTTAACAGTATCTGAAGCTACAGTTTTTTTCTGACCATTGCATCCGACAGTAATGAGCAAAAAGGTCAATAAGGTAAAGTATTTTATCTGATCCATTTCTCTCATTATTTTAATAATACCAGATGATAAGGTTGGTCGTGGAAGACACAGGATGATCTGTTTTTCTGATCACATTCTCCCGGTCATCAAATGCCTGAAGCAGGTTGTAACCTCCAACGTCCAGGTTAATGACACCATACACTTTGTAACCTCTGTTACTCAGTATTTCACCTACTTTTTCTCCTCCTCTGTTGAAGTGTTCATCAGATGGAATGTCTGCTACGATGTGATAGGCCACACCATCTTTAGTGGCAACTGCCAGATATCGCCTTTCACTGGTTTTCCCACGGAATTTCGCATCTTCCGGAAAGCATGTTCCGTTTTTATCATAAAGCAAATGAGCCTGAAATAAGGTCGCACCGTGCTTTTCAGCCCATCGAATTGCCTTTTGCCTATCGATGAAGGAATCTTTCACCCAGTATTCGCCAACTTCACCCTGGTTTACTTTAAGAGGGCTGGTCTCCAGGTTTACAATACCAATTCCTCCTTTCTGACTTCCACCATTGTATACAACGACCAGTGCATCGAGCTTATCTTCTTCGAGGTTCTTATTAACCGTTTCACCATTGTCTACGGTGAGCCCTAAAGGCTTCCGTGTATCTACGTTAAAAGAGGTACTGTAGGCACCGACCGTAATTAACAAAATATTGGGGTTTACCTGTTTCTTCCATGCTTTGAATTGTTCGGGGGCGTTTTGCGCAAAGTATTTTGCTTTGATCGTATTTCCGGATCTCGAAAACGCAAAAAACTGAATCTCTTTACCCATCGAATTATCGGAAAAGGTCTTGTATTTCCCTTTCAGATAGCTTTGATTTCCCTGGGCGTAGTTGTATTCAACGAAGAGAAAAGATAGCATGAATAGTAAAAGGCATGTGGTTTTTAATCTCATAACAACTGTTTTTAATTATTCTCAGCTGTATGACAAGCCACCGGAAGAAATTGAGAAAAAGATTTTTTCAATAGGGTTTTTACCCGCACTTCTTGGAAGTTGCCAATCAAAATAAATCAATTAAAGTATTTTCCTATTCTGTTTTCGATAGCTCCTTCACTGTACCCAAACCATTGCTCTAATATTGTTTTATCAGGTGAAATCAGGACATAGTTAGGTGTACCGGTTTTCCAATATTTGATAGTTGCATCATTGAATTCAGCTTTGCCGTCCCACAAATAAGTCCAGTTGATTGAATCTCTTTCAACCGTCTCCAGCCAGTCCGCTTTTGAGGCGTCTTGCGATATCGCAACTACTTCTATTTGATTCTGGCACTTTTCATAGAACTTTTTAACCTCAGGGATTGAAGATTGACTAAAATAACAGTAGCGCGAAGAAAAGTGTAAAAGCAGATACTTGTTGTTGAAATCTGATAAAGAGACGCTATCTCCATTTTGATTAATCGCGGTGTAATCGTAATATTGATCCCCTGTCTCCGGTTTCGGGTTTTCGCTTTGCATTTTGATCGCCTGTGCTTCTTTGGTATCTTTCAAATCTTCACTCAGTGTTTGATATAGTTTGCCTAAATCCGTTTCAGAAAAACTTTGTTTATGGTACTTAAAGCTTTTTATGGCAGCATAAGTGTTGAAGTTCTCCCTTATCCGATTAGCAGAAACCTCATCCATAGAATCATTCAGTTGCTTAAGCTTGATCGACAATACCTTTCGATCACTACTTTCATCAAAAGAATCCTGCATTTTTTGAAGTAACAACTCCTTTTGATAAAGTACCTGATGAAAAATCTCTTGTTGGTCCTGATAGACAGAACCAGAAACATCAATATTCCACGGGAAATCGGATTTATCAGCAACAAAAGAGATTCTCTCATTCCCGACTATAAAATCTGTAAACAAAAACTCATTTGTGGCAGCATCCACACCCGATAGTCGAAGTTTCTCTGGTCTCTCTGAAAAAAGTTTACCAAACATCAGTAACTTTCCATCAACCACATAGGCACTATCAACAAGTACGTCAGAATCCAAACTGACTAGTTTTAGCAAGGTGCTGTCGCTAATATTCGATAAAGTTGCGCCGATCCTCAAGTAACCGTTTTCAGTTGAAGTTGACTGCTTCTGTTGACAGGAAAACCAGGTAAAAGACAGTATCAGCGAAATGATAAGTATCAGTGTTTTTAAGTTCATCATATCTTTGGTTTCTCTTGAAGACAATCCTCCGGAAGAAATTGAGAAAAAGAATTCTGATTTGCAGAAAATAGCATCAAAAATTCCATTTTTTCCAAGATTCCTATGCTACCTTTACTGGTATATCAGATTCCTCCTGACCTGTATTTTCGAACCTTCAAAATACGCATAAAATGGACGTAGAAGTACTATCACGCATTCAGTTTGCTTTCACCATTGCCTTTCACTACATCTACCCGCCGCTCAGTATTGGTCTTGGCCTGATCATGGTGATCATGGAAGGGAAGTATCTGCTTACACGAGAAAAAGTTTATGAACAGATGGCCAGGTTCTGGACCAGGATTTTTGCACTTACTTTTGGTATTGGAGTTGCTACGGGAATTGTTATGGAGTTTGAGTTTGGCACTAACTGGGCTACTTATTCCAGATATGTCGGAGACGTCTTTGGCAGTGCCCTTGCAGCGGAAGGCATATTTGCTTTTGCCTTAGAAAGTGGCTTCCTGGGAATCTTGCTTTTTGGCTGGAACAGGGTATCTCCTAAGGTGCATTTCATCGCGACTCTGGGTGTTTTTCTCGGATCCATGTTTTCCGCTGTTTGGATTGTGATCGCCAATAGCTGGCAGCAAACACCCGCTGGTTATCACATAGTAGGCGAGGGAATGGAAGCGAGAGCTGAAATTACAGATTTCTGGGCGATGGTATTTAACCCTTCCAGCATGGACAGGCTATCACATGTTTGGCAGGGAGCTTTTTTGTCAGGTGCGTTTTTAGTGATGAGTGTTCATGCTTATTACTTGTTAAAAGGAAGACATGTGGAGCTTTCTAAAAAAGCTTTTAAAATAGCGCTAATAGTAGGTGTTGTATTTTCTCTTGGCCAGTTGGTGAGTGGCCACAGTTCTGCTGATGGAGTTGCAGAGAATCAACCTGCGAAGCTTGCCGCAATGGAAGGTCATTATGATAGCCTGGCAGTAGCTGATATGTACCTTCTGGGTTGGGTGGATAAGGAAAATGAAAAAACCTACGGTTTAAGTGTACCAGGCGGATTGAGTTTTCTTACTCACTGGAGTTTTGAGGAGCCTGTTAAAGGTTTGAAATATTTCAAAGAAGACGAAAGGCCGGGGCAGGTAAATGCCGTTTTCCAGTTTTATCATATCATGATTGGCATAGGTATGGCATTAATTGGTCTTAGTTTGTTTGGTGCATTACTATGGTGGAAAAATAAGTTGTTCGAAACCCAGTGGTTGTTGAAAGCTTTTGTGCTTGCTGCAATTCTTCCACAGATTGCGAATCAGGCAGGTTGGTTCGCCGCGGAAATGGGAAGACAGCCGTGGGTGGTCTACGGTTTGCTGAGAACTTCGGATGCTTTGTCGAAAACAGTAACTGCCAATCAGGTGTGGTTTTCACTGATAATGTTCTCAGTAATTTATTTATTGCTTTTTGTGCTATTTGTCTATTTGCTCAATAAGAAAATAAAAAAAGGTCCTCATGAAGGAAATCAGCCTCATGAGCTGATTGATGAACGTCGCAGGCAGAAAGAGATGGTTTCAACAATCGCTAAATAACTGAACGATGGAGACATTTTTAGGAATTGATTATCCGACCTGGTGGTTCCTGGTGATAGGGGCTGTATTCAGCGGTTATGCCATTTTAGACGGCTTTGATTTAGGAGCTGGCGCATGGCATTTATTCCTCAAAAAGGAAAATAGCCGAAGAATTGCCTTAAATGCCGTTGGTCCTGTTTGGGATGGTAACGAAGTGTGGCTGGTAATTGGTGGAGGAGCATTATTCGCAGGCTTCCCTATCATGTATGCTACCTTATTTTCAGCCATGTACATCCCATTTATGCTGTTTTTAGCCTGTTTGATTTTCAGGGCGATTTCCATCGAATTTCGCAGCAAAGAACCAATGGCCTGGTGGCGCAAAACGTGGGATATCAGTTACTCAGTTTCAAGTATTATGCTGGCACTACTGCTGGGTGTGGTCTTGGGAAACATACTGAAAATGCATAGGGGTTTAAAAAGCTAAGCCAGTTGCCGCTAAACTCGTAGTGCTCGTCAAGAGGTATGCCTTTCAG
>JBCBHL010000276.1:0-10023 GCA_038525605.1 Bacteroidota bacterium | reverse complement strand
GTAAAGTGTAAACTCATATTATTCAATCTATTTTGAAATAATTGTCACATAAACTGACTTACTCCTACCTGTAAATTGAATATGTGTCAATATTAAACTCTTCACAAGAGACTTTTCGCACCACCAAGACGATTTGTAATTATTGATTAAAATGTTTCAACTTAAAAGTAATGAAAGACGTCACTATTTATTTTAAGTATATCAGCTTGCTATTTGCGTTGATACTAAGCCAAGACCTACTTGCACAAACACTAACTTTAACTTCTTCTTCTCCTGCTGCAAATTCCATTAACATTTCGGCGAATAGCAGTATCACTCTCAACTTTGACGAAATTGTCAACTCGGCCAGCGCCAATGAAAACAACATTGTGATCTCTGGTAATCAGTCCGGTTTGGTCGACGGTTCGTTTAGCGGAGGAGGAACAGCATCAATCACATTTGACCCATCGGAAGAGTTCTTTTCCGGAGAGATCATCACCGTGACCCTCACAGATGGGCTTATCGGCATAATGGGTGAAGTAGCTGCTGAAATATCCATCCAGTTTACTATTGCTAGCTTACCAGGTCCCGGCATATTTGAAGATCAGCAAACCATTACAGGCAATGCCACTTCTCCCAGATCAGTATTTGCGGCAGACATCGACGGTGATGGTGATATGGACGTCCTAAGTGCTTCCACCAGTGATGACAGAATCGCCTGGTATGAAAACAATGGTTCCCAATCCTTCACTCAAAACACAATCAGTACAGACGCAGATGGAGCCTCGTCAGTTTATGCTGCCGATATAGATGGTGACGGTGATATGGATGTATTGAGTGCTTCGGGCACAGACGATAAGATTGCCTGGTATGAAAACAATGGTAGCGAGTCTTTTACTGAGCAAAGTATCAGCACTGCAACCAACTCACCAAATGCTATTTTCGCAATTGATGTAGACAGTGACGGAGATATGGATATATTGAGTGCCTCCAGAAGTGATAACCGAATTGCCTGGTTTGAAAATGATGGCTCTGAATCTTTTACATTTAATACCATAAGTACATCAGCAAGTGACGCTAAATCTGTCTACGCTATTGATGTAGACGGTGACGGAGATATCGATGTACTGAGTGCTTCGACTAATGACGACAAAATAGCCTGGTATGAAAACAATGGCAGTGAGGTTTTTACAGAACGAACGATTAGCACCTCCGCAGATGCTGCAAACGGTGTCTTTGCCATAGACGTAGATGGCGATGGTGATATAGATGTACTAAGTTCCTCTGAAGGAGACAATAAAATCGCCTGGTATGAAAATGATGGAAGTGAGTCGTTTACAACTCGTACAATCAGTACGTCAATTAATGGCGCATTTGCTGTCTCAGCAACAGACATCGACGGAGACGGTGATATTGATGTTTTGGCAGGAGCATTTGGCACAAGCACTACCCTCCTGGAGAATGATGGCACTCAATCCTTTACAGCATCAGCCGTTGGCAGTTCGTCGCTGGCACTTTTTCCGGCAGATCTCGATACGGATGGCGACATGGATGTAGTTACTGCTACTCAACAACTAAGTGTCCAGATAGAATGGTATGAACAAAATTCCACACCATTGATATTGTTATCTTCATCTCCTGCAAAGAATGCAACCAATGTAGCATCAGACAGTGATATTTCATTGACCTTTGATACCGATGTGGATAACAGTACACTCAACAATTCAAATATTGTGATATCTGGAAATCAGACTGGTCTGATTTCAGGATTTTTCACTGGTGGAGGGACACCTACTGTTACTTTCAGCACTTTCACCGATTTTAAGCCTGGTGAAATCATTACAATATCTGTAACAGATGGTCTGAGAGGTACGGCAAATGAGGTCGCAACAAATGAATCCATTCAGTTTACGGTAGTCAGCCAGAGAGGCTCAGGCAAGTTTAGCGCGTTAAACGAAATCACCATGTCTGCAGATGGAGCCAACTCTGTGTTTGCAATTGACGTAGATAGCGACGGTGATATGGATGTATTAAGTTCTTCCAGTATTGATGATAAAATAGCCTGGTATGAAAATGATGGAAATCAGTCGTTTACTTCCCAGACTATCACCATGGATGCTAATAATGCCAGATCTGTTTATGCCACGGATGTGGATGGTGACGGAGACATAGATGTGCTCAGTGCCTCATCATTCGACAATAAAATTGCCTGGTATGAAAACAATGGCAGTGAAGTATTTACGCCACAAACAATTACCACTTCTGCTACTTCTGCATTTCCGTATTCGCTACAGACGTTGATGGCGATGGAGATACAGATGTTTTGAGTGCCTCTTTTGGAGATGATAAGGTAGCCTGGTATGAAAACAACGGCAATGAATCATTTATTACTCATATAATTACTACAGACGCTAATGGAGCCAGGTCTGTATATGCCGCTGATATCGATGGTGACGGTGATGTAGATGTTCTGAGTGCCTCAATAGATGACAATACAATCGCCTGGTATGAAAATGACGGAAACGAAGTATTTACCACTCGTATTATTACTACAGAAAAAACTCTTGCCCGTTCGGTATATGCTGCAGATATTGACGGTGATATGGACATGGATGTTGTAAGTGCATCAGCAACCGGAAATGAGATCACCTGGTATGAAAATGACGGCAATGAAGTATTTACTACCAGAACGGTAAGTTCTGCCACTTCGGGAGCGCAATATGCTTATGCCGCAGATATTGACGGTGACATGGACATGGATATTGCCAGTGCCTCAGATACCGATGACCGAATAGCTTGGTATGAAAATAGCGGCAGTGAGGTATTTGAACAAAATACATTGTCTACCGATGCTGATTTTGCCTTTTCAGTTTATGCAGCTGATATAGATGGTGACGGAGACCTGGATCTGCTTAGTGCTTCGGTTCTGGATGATAGAATTGTGTGGTATGATCAGGGTGACGTACTTACCTGGGATGGTTCTTCAAATTCCGACTGGACCAACGCCAACAACTGGACACCGGCGCAGACTCCTGGTGCTTTTAATGATGTCGTAATTGCAGCCAGCGGATCCAGTCCTGTGATTTCAACGGGTATTCAGGAAATCGATGATATCTCTATTGAAAACAATGCCACGCTGACGATCGTCTCCGGAGCGGGACTATCCATACAGGGTACTGCGGAAGCCAGCGGTACAGGTAGCGCATCAATCAGTAGAAACATCGTTGACGACCTTGGCCTTAGTGCTGTAGGGTCACCTGTTACGGACGCTACTATCGCAGACCTTTCAGCTGACTTTCCATTTGCTTTCTTCGAGCCATCCAACAGCTATTTTGACGCGATGGGAACTATCACGCTGGGGCAGGGAATCTTCATAGCATATGATAGTCCAAATGCTTCGGTGACCTTCAACGGTACGCCCAATTCCGGCACCATATTCAGAAACATGACCAACACCTCAGGGGAAGGAGACGGCTTTAACCTCGTCGCAAACCCCTACACGGCACCTATCAGCAGGACAGAATTTTTGGAAACAAATGATAATTCTGTCATCACCGGAACGATCTACTTATGGAATGATGGGGGTTCAAATGTAGGGGCGAACCGTGGAGGTGATTATGTGGCTGTCAACAACATGGGCGCTACAAAAGTCACTGATACTGACAATGTAGACGGTCCGGCATTTTCTTTTGATGAGAACACTCCTATTGGATCAATGCAGGGCTTTTATGTACAGGCTATAGATGCCAATGAAGTACTGACATTTAACCCTGATATGCAGGTTGCTACGGGTAATGATGATGCTAATTTCTTCAGACCGAATACTTCTGAGCAAAGTTTGCTTAAACTGGCACTTACCAACGGAAAGCTTTATAATGAATTAATTGTCGGACTGGATGTAGAGGCAACCATGGAAGGAAATGATTTCGCCCTTGACGCTACAAAGTTTGCAGCAAATGAAGACTTCTCTTTTTACTCTTTGATTGGTGATCAGGCTTATGCTATTCAAGCATTGCCAAAAGAGTTTATAGAGCCAATGGAGATTCCACTAGGCTTTTCGATCAGCAAGCAGGATGAATTTTCCATCAAAGTTGTATCAATGGAAAATGCTGATGAAGAGATTCAGGTCATGCTATTGGATAAGGTATCAGGTGACTTAACTGAAATTACAGCAGATTTTGAATTGACATTTACAGCGAAAGAGGGAACTAGCAATGACAGATTCAGTCTAATCTATTTACATAGAAATGTGATTACTGACATCACCAATGAAAGACTCTCCGGAAACCTGGCAATATTTAAATACAATGAAGGATTATTGTTGAAAACTGATTTTTCAGGATCGCATAAGGTATCCATTTATGATTTACAGGGAAGAGTTATACTGGAAGAGGACATCAACTTTGATAGCTCCGGTGAGGCGGTCATAAATACCAAAAAATCTATCACCGATCAGTTGCATATATTGAAGGTAAATAATCAGACCGTAAAATTCATTTTAAATAAATGATTTAAATAAAAGCCGGGTAGAATTAATCTATTCACTCTGCTAAGCACTGGGATATGTGGATTCAGGAGAGAAAACCCTCCTACACTAAAGTTTCGGAGGATAAAAGACAAAAGATTAAAGATTAAAGACTTCAAGTCGCTTTTGGTGTTTTCACCAAAAGCTTAATCCCTGTATTTACTTAGTATGTTGGTAAAAAACACCAACATAGGCAGGCGCAAAGGTGAAAACAACAACATAGGCGTAAGGTGAGACATTGAAAGTGATAACAATAGGTGATCATTGATCTGAAAATATGCCAAATGATATATCTTTGATTCGATGGCAGATCATATCCCATACCTGGAAAATATAGTCGATTTCTACAGACTGCTAAGGATTGGCTTTCCTCTGGTCGAAGATTTTTCCATCATGCGCATCGAAGATCAGCCTGATACGAAAAGAAAACTGATGCCGCTTTTCAGAAGTAATTTCTACCGAATAGTGATCCTGAATAACTCGGCTGTAGAGTGGCGGTTACCGGGACAATCATTTGAAACGACCGATCATTGCGTCTATTTCAGCTATCCAGGTAAATTGGAAAGTTGGGAAGCGCTCGAAAAAAATGAAGGTTTTCTGATTTGCTTTACAGAAGCATTTGCGCACTTCGATACTGCCAGTTCGCCTTTCTCTACCCGCTACCCCTACTTCAATTTTGAAGCATCATCTTTGCTACCCCTGCAACCGAATGAAGCTGATCTATTGGGTGATCTAGCCACAAAAATGCTGGAGGAGACGACTGAACTGAGAGGAGACAGATCTGAAATGATTCTACACTTATTGCATCAATGCCTGATCATACTCCGAAGGTTACATCTAAAAATGGAGGCGATGACGCCTTTAAAAAACAGAAACGGCATTAGTATATTCAACCGCTTTAACTCCGAACTAAATCAATATTTCACTCACCTGGCTACAAACAAAGGAGGAGAACAAGCGAGTGTCAGCGCCATCGCTGATCTTCTCAACATCAACCCCAGTTATTTGAATACGGTGATCAAAGATGTTTCCGGTAAACCTGCCTCCCTACACATTCACGAAAAGATTATTCTGGAAGCTAAAAGTTACCTGATACACACTGATCTAAACATCAGCGAGATTTCCTATCGGCTGGGCTTCACAAATACGACTTATTTCAATCGGTTTTTCAAACGAATGACGAGCAATACGCCCATGTATTTTAGGAAAAATCATTGATTACTTCCTCAATCTATAAAAAGTGTAATCCTTCAGCTAACAAGTGTAATTTTCAGCTCAATTTTGCCCGTATCATTGTAATGTAATTAATAATTAATGCAATGAACAAGCTATTTAACGTACTCAAGATTTGGTTGATTGTTTACCCGCTTATCACCATAGTTCAATACGGAATGCAAGACTGGCTTATCCAGCATGCCATATTCGTCAGAACACTGATCTTATCAGGAATTATGGTTTTCGGTTTACAATATCTCATCTTCCCGGTACTCAATAAGTTTCAAAAGCAAAATCACTAAATAAAAAAGAAAATGAATACTTTAGAACAAATTACTCCGACAGTTACACTTTCCAACGGACTTAAAATGCCTCAACTAGGTTTGGGCGTATTGAAAGCCAAAGACGGTTCAGAGGTCAAAGAAGCCGTACAGACTGCACTTTCAGAAGGCTATCGCCTAATTGATACCGCTACGGTATATGGCAATGAATCTGGCGTAGGCGAAGCGATTGCGGAAAGCGGAATTCCCAGAGAAGACATCTTTTTAACGACTAAAGTCTGGAATTCTGATCAGGGCTATGAGAATACGCTGAAAGCATTTGATGAAAGCCTGAAACGACTTCAAACCGACTATGTAGATCTATATCTAATTCACTGGCCGGTGGCAGGTAAATATAAAGAAACCTGGAAAGCACTGGAAGAAATCTACCAGCAAGGCAAAGCCAAAGCGATAGGTGTCAGCAACTTTCAGACACATCACCTGGAAGACCTGATGACGATCGCCACGGTAAAACCAATGGTCAATCAGGTGGAAATGCATCCACACCTGCAACAACCTGAACTGAAAAAGTATGCACGGGAAAATGAGATGCTCCTGCAGGCATGGAGACCCATTATGATGGGTGAGGTAAATGACATTCATTTATTACGAGAGATAGGCAACAGGTACGGTAAATCACCAGTGCAGGTAACACTCAGATGGATGCTACAGCAAAACGTGGTAGTTATTCCGAAATCTGTTACCCCGTGGAGAATAGCACAAAATATGCAGGTATTTGATTTTGAGCTCACAGAAGCGGAGATGAAACAGATAGCATTGCTCGACAGAAACAGGCGGTTAGGCCCTGATCCTGATAATTTCAATTTCTAGTTTCAAAAGTAGGCCGTCTCAAATAATTGAGATGGCCATTTTTTTATCAGCCATTTATCATTAACCTGCACTTGCTTCTACTTCATCATTTTTAACAAAGATATCATTGGCTTTTCTCCAATTCCATCTGAATTTACCAATCTCATTCAACGCATCATCAACATCTGATTTATAAAATTCTGTTGCAATAGATTTAACACCTTCGGTATGAGCTATGACCAGTGTATATTTTTGCTCATCTACATATTCTCCTACTACTACTCCATAGAAATAAATCTGCTGTACATCCTGCCAAAGAATTACTCCATTTCTAAATTCCAATCCTTTTAAACTAAGTTCAAACAATACCCAGCTTCGAAAGAATTTTATAAATGAATTAAGAATCAAAATGGTAAAGAAAAGTATGATACCTGAAAGCACTAATTTATCAGGGACAGTATACGATTGCCAGTCTGCGTTTACTACATAATCTTTTATAAAGAGATAAAGACAAAACAGAAAGAAGGCGGTTCTTAGAAATAATAAAAATTTAGGGTCCTTGACTTTTTTGGTGGTCTTAGAATCAATTTCCTGTTCCAGATCTTGAGCAAAGTGTTGATAAGTTCCGTTTTGCTGGTGAAGTGTTTGTTGTTTTAACATATTTCATGTTTTTAGTTTATTTTATGTGTGGGCATTTATTAAATTCTACGAACTGGAAACTCCCCTGGTTTACTGAATAAAGACATTTCATCAAATGATAATACAGCCATAGTGTATTGATAACATAGATGATCGGTGGTTTTTCTTATCTGTCAGAGTCGATTGAAAGGACAGCCATCAGCATGAATCTAGCCCTGATAGGAACGGCAGCTACTGATTCGCCTTAGCGATCAGTACTATAGTGGATAGCAGGAAGTGAACAAAGCAGTTCCTGTAGGCCTAATTGCTCCTAATTTATGTTGGTGGTTAAATGCGCTTTCTCTATTTATTTAATGATCATATTCTCTGTATTCCTGGAGGCTTCTTTGATTTTTACAATCTGCTGCCTGGCAATCTCCAAAATAGTTTCTGACAGCGACAAAGTATCTGTAACAGAATTGCTGATGTTTTTAAATGCGTCAGAGGTTTCGATAGCAGCAGACTCTCCTTTTTCAATGCTTTCGTTCATCATAGAAATCATACGAGAAGCTTCGGTGGTATCCGTTTGCATTTGCGCGGCAAGCTCCATAATATCTTCTGCCGATGCTCTTGAACTTTCTGCCAGCCTCCTGATTTCTTTCGCTATTACGGCAAAACCTTTTCCTGCTTCCCCAGCGCTGGAAGCCTGAATCGCGGCATTAATCGCCAGCATATTGGTTTGCTTGGCAATGTCAGTGATAATATTTACCACATTGGAGATATTTTTCGACCTCTTTTCAAGGATTTCAAAAGAAGTGTTGGTTTCGGATGCGATGGAGGTAATAGACTTCATGCTATCACTCATATTATTGACCAGATTGAGACCGTTGGAACTATTCTCAAAACCGATATTAGCAGTATTATTGATGTTTACCGCCTGCGAAACAACCTTATCACTGATATTTTCAGTGGCTTTTACGATAGACTTAATGTCTCCAATGGCAACTATGAGACTACTCTGCATCCGCAAAAGTGCCTGCCCAAGTTCATCGTTTTCATTGACCGCTATTTTAGCTCCCAGATTTCCTTTCCCTATTTCCTGCGCAAAACTGACCTTCTTTTGCAACGAACTAACCAGCTTATTGATTGATCTGGAGATCTGACTCAGCTCATCTTTTCCATTGATTGTTAATTGACTTTGTAAGTTAAGCTTACCTTCTTCCAGCTCATTTAACAACTTTGTAGATTTCGACAGGGGCTTGGTAATTGAGTACGAAATGTAAAAAATCACGACAGTGAGTATGAGTAAACTGATGACCACCACGATGATGGAATTTGTGAATGTGCTGTCGTAAGGAGCCATGATTTCTTCCACCGGCACAATGGTGCAAACTGTCCAGAAAGCGTCCGTTCTTCCCAACGCTACTGGCGCCATATAGACATAAACCTCTTCATTCAGGTCGTTGTCTGTCGTAATAAATTCATGTTCCTCTCCTCTTTTTATTTTCAATCTGTCACTTTGACTAAGGTCTTTAAAGATGCTTAAAGTATCCAGTGATTGATTAAAAAGACTGGTATCCTGATGGGCTGTGATGACGCCCTCGGTTGATAAGAGAACTGCATATGCATTTTTATAATATCCAATATCGGTGATACCTTTAAATGCTTTGACAGACATATCTGATCCGACAATTCCAGCAAATTTACCATCAAATTCAATTCTTATCGTTGGTGAAATTCCCAGTAAAGTATCTCTCGAACTCTTAGTATAATCGTATTCCAGGTATTCATAGGGTTCGCTTAGGAGTTCCTTTACAGAAGAGTCATTTTTAAATAACTCATAGATACCACTCCCCTTGCTACCGTCCAGTTCTGCCAACTCTAAAGATGATTTCACTTCGCTACCCGCAAAATAGGAGTTAAATCGCTCTCTCCCATAACTTTCCTTCCAACCTTCGTCTATTACTTTTAGCTGCCAGCTCATCCAGGTAGCATCGTATTTGGGATAAAACCGGAGTACCCTTTCCATGAACTTTCTTCTTCTTTCTTTTCGCTCGGCTTCCGGTAAATCGGTCATATCCTTTACGGCCATTGCCATGATACGGGCAACTGCCAGGTCTTCGTTGATAATGGCTTTTACATCGTTGGCTTTCTGTAAGGCTACCTGTTTAGCAGTTTTCTTTCCTTCTTCGAGGGCTTTGTCCCTAACAGAATCTATGATGTAGACGTAGGTAACGAAATAAGTGATTGCTGTTATGCCTAAAATAAGCAATAACATCTTCTGTCTGATTGATAAATATGAAAGCATAGCAGGTTGTTCCAGTCATTTATAAGATTACAAAAACATGTAATTTTAGGTGGCTAGCAATACTAAATTGTATAGTGATTTAGGTGAGTAGGCGTGTTATTCCAGTTTTAAAAATTAATTTAACTAAGCAAATATAATCAACATACCCTATTAAAGCCCAATACCCATCTTTTTTGATGAATATTTGCACACCAAACCACTATACAATTTAGTATTGCTAGCCACCTAAAATTACATGTTTTTGTAAT
>JBCBHL010000275.1:0-10086 GCA_038525605.1 Bacteroidota bacterium | reverse complement strand
CCTGCTAAACTATCAATGTAGCGATCCACCCAGCGATAACATAACTCAATGATACTGTGTTTGTCGAAACTATTCTCAAAGCGTGATAGCGTAGGTTGAGAGGCCATATTACCCTCCAGAACATGTTGAAATAGAGGGTCGGATTTTAGGTGATCAACATCATTACAGTCCTCATAACCCTGCACCATGTTGAATACACGCTGCTTTAAAAGCTTCTCAATTGAATGAGTAACCTTGCTCTGATCCCGATTGTCAGGTATCAGCTTACTGAAATAACGAATCAGTTTATGCTTACGTTCCAGTTTCTCCAACAGTACAACTGCTCCATCGCTGCTAATCTGTTCTGCCGAAAAATCAACTGAAACTTCTGTGTCGCCTTTATAATATGCTATATATTTATCACTCATTTTCTGGGTGGATTTAAAATGCACTATTTTTTTGTTCGCACTTTAAAATAGCTCATTCCACTCAGTTTTTTACTCTTCAAAACATTTTCTCATGAATTTTTCGGGTTAAATCTAACTAATTATTATTCTATTTTTAAATGTTGTTGAAAGTGTAGCTGAATCAGCGATGATTGGTATTTAAAAACATGAACCATTGATTCTTGATAACCATTTTCCTCAAACAAAAAAAGCATCCGAATTAACAGATGCTTTAGAAAAGTGACGCTTACTTTTTTGATACTGACGTTTAATCACCTCCTGGGTTCAGGTAGTTTACTGAGCAGATTCAGCTGATTCATTTTAGTGAGCAGTTTTTCAAGGTTTCTATACATTTTTCCATAAAAGAAGTCAGTTGTTTGGCCTTTGCTAAATTCCATTAGTGTCTCCAGTCGCTTATTACCTTCTTTAGGTTTTTTATCAAAATAGATTTCTGTAAAAGTATATAACAAAGTGAATTCCGCCCATGAATTTGATGTGCTATTAGATTCCTTTAGGTAAGCATATAATCGATCCTGCTGAGTGATTAGTAGAGCTTCGGCTTCTTTGAACCGATTCATACCTGCCAATGCGTACGCCCGCTGAATTTCAAGTTCCATGTCTTTCTCGACAAAATCTGGTGATGATTCGTCGAGATGATCCTTTTTATACAGTGCTATTGCGCTGATGGCGTCCTCATACTTTTTTGCTTTGATCAACAAGTCGATCCTCGCCTCCAGGGTGGGGCGTAGCTGGATGGGCGTACCAAATTTATTGAGATAATCCAATGTCAGGCTATTATATTTCAGGGCTTGCCCGTTATTCTCATTGGCTTGATAGGCCAGATTCAGAAAGTCTATCCCTGATGCTGCCAGTTCCTCATAGTTGGTAATGGTATTTTCATTCAGATAATCTAAAACCAAAGCCTCGATAACCCTTACCCTGGCAGGGTGAACTGGCGGTTGATTGGTTTTCAATCTGCCCATCAATCTCATTCCCAAAAAAGGCTGGTAATTGAGCTTCCCCGCCTTTACCATGGCAATGAGTTTCTTTTCGTTTTTTGTTAGAGCTTCAATCGGTACGATGGCAGTATCGAGTCTGAGAATTCTTGTAGAAAGAATTTTATCGAACATTTTAGGATCGGTCTCCGCTTTTCCACTGTTTTTAGCTTCATAAGCTTCAAAAGAGGCATTGATTTGCGCTTTCGCTTCCTGGTCAAATGGTTTCGGGGCTTTTTTGAGTCGGTCAAATAGTACTTCTAATTCATCTCTTCGTTTATCTTTCTCTTCCTGCGCTTTGCGTTTTACGCCTTCAAGATCTAGCGAAAACGCCTCAGTACTACTTTTCACATTTAGTGATGTAACTTGTATTGTACCATTAGCCCAGCTGGCATAACCCCAATTATTATACTTTTTGGAAAAATAAATGCTGGTGAAAAAATCCTGAAAACCGCTTTTCTCATCGAACTCTTCTTCAGCAATTCTGATGTGTTGGAATTTATCCAGATCAAATCTGTAAGCAACTGGAAATCCATTGTAAATACATAAAACCTGATTGCCATCAGGATGATATTTTATGCCAAATCCATTCCTTTCACCCATTTGAAATGGCGCTTTGTTGAACTCGCCCGTTTCGTTTTTTATCTGATACAAACTGTAAGGGCCGTTAATGCTTGCCAGAAAGAACCATCCGGTTTTCGATTTGTACGGGGCAATTATATAGCCAAAATTACTGATTTCAGTAAAGTCAAATTCCGCATAATCACCTGATAGCAGGTTGTTTTCTTTGATCTTTAATTGATTGAATACCGGATAGTAAAGTGCTTCATTAGTGGAGCCAAATCGAACATTAGCAACATTCAGCGCATCACTAAAGCGCACGGTTCTTTCCTGGAAATCGTCATTGTCTGGCCACTTCTGAAATTCTACTCTTGGGTTTTCACCTTCGATGATCACTAGTACTTCACTATACTGGCTGATGGCGACATACCTGCCATCGGAGTAGCTGATCACATCCTTGTATTCATTGGAAGCTATCAGCTCAGTTGAGTTGCCTGTACTTTCAGAATAACGGATTAATTGTATTTGCGAATTTTCACTATCTCCGGTTTTTTTAGCGAAGACGGGATCACCCTTTTCATAGCCAACAAATTTGAGTTTCTGCTTTTCATTCTGGGCATTAACCAGCAAAGTACTGCTGAAGAGCACGATGAACAGTACATATATTTTCATAGTCGCTTAATGTCTTTGGTTACAGGCTAAAGGCCCCTTTAATTTCGATGACCTCATTGTCAAACGAGGTGAGATTACCAACCTCAAAGCTCACATCGAATGTGTTTTCTGTACTCGAGGAGTTTGATACGGTGATATTGCCAGTGGAGGTTGAAAACGAAATATATGTTTCATCTTCTCCGGCCACAAAAACGCTGACATAAGGTTCGTCGAGGTTGTTAAACTGAGACGAAATAGTGACATCTCCATTGGTGGGAATGGTTTGATTAAGAGCTTCCGGTTGATAAAAGAAAAACCGGACCCGTCTGTCATCATCGGATTGGTCCGACCTGATAGTTACCTGGCAGAGATCAAATATTCTTCCATTGAGATCGCTCTTTCTTATTTCTACATCAACCGGGCCCGATATTGTAAATGTCTCATTATTGGAAACTTCCAGGGTTCCAGTTCCTTTTTCTATATTTCCACCAGAGCCGTTGTCTTCAGGCGTGGTAGATTCATCGTCACCACAGCCAGTAAAACACGTGGTGGCTGCAAGAATGAACGTTAATAAATACTTACGCATACTTTTTTGCTTTATATTTGATTAAGACTTGGACATAAATGCTTATGCCTTTGTCTCATTACTTCGAAAAAAAATGATAGAAGGGATCACAGACATCTGCTTTTTTTAAAAAAAGAATTCGAAATGCAGGTTTTAGAATTGATAAAAGAAACGGCGCAGGGTAAAAAAGAATCTCAGGATTTGCTGTTTGAGCACGTCTATGAGGACTTGCGGAAGCTTGCCAGAAAGATTAGGTTTGATTGGCGCAACAAAGAAACTTTGAATACAACTGCTCTGGTACATGAAGCCTACCTGAAAGTCACCAATAGTACGGAGTTGAGCCAGCTGAGTAAACTCCATTTTTATCGAATCTGTGGCAGGGCGATGAAGTTTATCCTCAACGATTATTTGAAGTATAAATCAGCGGCAAAAAGAGGAGGCAGCAGTGAAAAGCTTTCATTTGATGACAATTACCATTTGGCGTTGAGTGATTCAACAACGAAATTAGTTGAAGACCTCCTTGAAAAAATCGAAGAATTAAAAAGTCATGATCCTATCATCAACGATGTGATAGAGTGCAGGTTTTTCTCCAATCTTACCGTTGACGAAACCTCGCAGATACTGGCAATTTCTCCAGCTACCGTTAAACGCAAATGGGCTTTTGCCCGCTCATTTATTTCCAGTGATCTGAGTAAAACAGCTTAATGTATACGATCGGTCAAGTTGAAGAATGGTTTTATAAAGCGATGGAGCTGGCTCCCGAGACGCGCCTGCAGTATTTAAAAAATGAGTTGGGGCATGATCAGAAGTTGCTGGATGCTGTTTTGGAAACTCTTAAATATGAACAGGCAGAACAAAGCTTATTTACCCGTTTGGTAGATGAAATGAATGCTGAACTGGAGACAGAAACCGAACCGATTTTAGATCGCTATGAAATCGTTGAAAAAGTTGCTGCAGGCGGGATGGCGATTGTTTACAAGGCCAAAAGAGTCGACGGTTTTTTTGATCAGCAGGTAGCCATTAAAGTCATGCGTAGTAGCATGATAGATAACGAAACGACTGACAGGTTTCGTCAGGAGAGAAATGTACTGGCCAGACTGCAGCATGCCAATATTGCTCAGATTTTTGATGGAGGGATCACCAAAGATGATCGCCCCTTTTTTGTGATGGAATACATCGATGGTCAACAGCTGAATGATTTTGTCAGACATAAAAGCCTTTCTGTTGTAGAGCGACTGAGGTTGTTTTTAAAGATCTGCGAGGCTGTGAAATATGCACATCAGAACCTGGTGATTCACGGTGATATTAAGCCATCCAATATTTTGGTTAATGAACGCGGTGAGATCAAACTGACAGATTTTGGTATTTCGCAATTGCTTGATCAGCAGGAAGGCTTTGAAAAAAGAAGGCTGATGACACCCGAGTATGCAAGTCCCGAACAAATCAACGGGCAGGCCATTGATATCCGGAGCGATGTGTATCAGTTGGGTAAAGTACTGAAAAATCTGACAGGAGACCTGGCTAGTAAAGAGCTATCATTCATCAGTAATAAAGCAATAGCAGAACAAGCTGATCAGCGATATGAGGCAGTCGGTCAGCTGATCACAGATATTCAAAGCTTTCTCAATCAAAGGCCAATTGCGAGCTATTCCAAATCCTTTGGATATACTTTCGGATTGTTTGTCAAACGTAATCGTTTACCCGTTGGACTTGTAGCAACAGCAGTTTTGATACTGTTAGCATCATCTGTTTGGTATGTATTTAACATCACAGAGGCCAGGAAAGAAGCTGAGAAAAAGGAATTCATGGCTAGGGAGTCGCTTCAGTTTTTGGTGGAATTGTTTGAGCAAAGTGATCCTACCATCAACCAGGGAGATTCTACTGACGTAGGCGTTATACTGAGTGCTGGTGAAGCAAAGATCAATACTTTGGAAGATCCGGAGACGAAAGCAGCTATTTTGAATACGCTTGGAAAAGTAAATGTGTCTCTGGGAAATTTTGAGAAGGCAGATGGGCTTTACAGGGAAGCTTCAGATTTGTATGCTGATCTTGGAGAAAAAACGATGCAGGGTGAAGTTTGGATGGGGCGGGCCATTCTGGAACAGGCACGGAATAGCTTTGTACTCACCAGAGAATACTTAACCAAGGCTGTGCCATTGCTGGATACTGACGAAAAAAAGCTACAGGCCTATACAATATTGGCTGTTCAATATGAATCGATCCACCGGGATACGGCTGCTCTAATGAAAAAACAGGCCATGAACCTGATCAACACCTCCGGGTCAATTTCGGATCATTTGAAGATTGTTCAAAAGTATGAGTTGACTTATATTGGATTTTCCCGCCTGTCAAAACAAAAGAAAGATAGCGTGATTCGGTTGAAGACCAACCTGGTTCAGGAACTTGAAACGGAAGGTTCTCAGAATTTGATAACGCTGGCAGAAAAATATGAAAATCTTTCACTCGTCTATAGTGCAGATAACAGATACGATTCATCGGTCCTCTTTGCCAGAAGATCTCTTGATATTAGAAAACAGATATATGATTCAGCGAATATTCATTTGACGAGTGGTTTATATGCGATGGCCCAGACATATGGATGGAAGGGGGAATTTGACAGTGCAGTTTATTATGCGCGGCAATCTCTTAAAATCAAACAGAAATGGTTTGGTGAGATTCATCAAAGTCAACTGAGAGAAAGGAAGCTAATTGCAAGTTTATTAGGTAGTCAGGAGGAATTGAAGGGGGCAGAGGAGATGTTGAAAATCAACTTCGCTCTAAGCAAGCAAAAGTATGGGTTATTTCATAAAATCACTGGAGACAATTTATTTATGCTTTTGCAAAACCTGAATTGGCAAAGGAAGTATCAGGAAAGTATTTTGCTCTATCCGCAGCTGCTTCAAATCGATTCAGCTACTTATGGAAAAAGTACTTTTTCGGCAAGTTCGATGGTAGATTATGGTCAGGCACTGGGTGCTGCAGGGTTTGAGAAAGAAGCTATTAGTCAGTTTGAAAATGCATTGGAAATTTACCGGGATCAGGAAGGTTCGGAAGACTTTTTGTGTGGCATGGCTTTGTTTTCCATAGCTAACGCTATCAAACAGAACCAACGCGATAAGGCACTTGCGTACATGGATACGGCAATTGTAATTATTGAAAATGACATGGCAGAAAACCACCCGAGAATAGCAAAGTATCAGGAGCAATATGCGAGGCTGTTGGCTTCCGGTGAACATTATCAGAAGTCAAATCTGCTGTTTACCAAGGCGATACAAAACTATGATGTTAATTATTCAGAGAAAGCACCAAAACGAGTTGCTTACTTTCAGAAGGAATATGCCGAGTCTTTGCGAAAGCAGGGTTTAAAAGATTCTGCAAACGTCATGATGCAACTGGCGGAACATAACTTCGAGCGTCAACGTTTGATGAATAAATAGTAATTTGATCAATCATTAGCAAAATGATAAAACCTATATTGATAGTTTCAACTCTTTTGGGAATACTCCTTTTTTCCTGTAATGACAATTCTCAAAATTCGACGGCAAAGAAGTCCGTCAGACAAAGCAGTTTTGTCGACTTGCAAACGGATTTTAAAAAATGGTGGATTTATCACAATCAAAATATCACTTTCGATCTCGATTTTGTTGGAAAGGATCAGGAAGGTAAGCAGTTGACTAAAAAGGAATTCTTCACACTGACAGCATCGGGACTCTATCTGATAGAGAAAAAATCTGTAATTGATGGCATAAATCAATACCAGCTTGTGAAGACTGATCACAATATTGATAAAAGTATCAATTCCACATTGAAAGGTATTGGAAATGATGCTCTGCACAATCTGAAAATGGAAGGCAAGCTCTTTCCTCAGTTCAGTTTCAGGGATGTCAATGGAAAGGCGTATAGTAATGAAGCTATAAAGGGAAAGACCGTGATTGTAAAATGCTGGTTCATTGGCTGCACGGCTTGTATCAAAGAATTTCCCGAATTGAATGCGTTGGTAGCTGCACATCAGGACCGTGAGGACCTGTTGTTTTTAAGCCTGGCACAGGACGATGATGCTGATCTGATTCAGTTTCTAAAGAAAAAAACATTTGCTTATGAAGTAGTAGGAAATCAAACCGGGTTTATGGACGACGATCTGTCAATTCGCAAATATCCAACTCATATTGTCATCGGAAAAGATGGGGTGGTTGAAAGAGTTTTTGATACGGTGAAAGGAATAGAAAATTTTCTGGGGTATCAAACTGAAAATGAGGAATTAAAAGAAAGCCAATTACCTCCTCCAGCGCCTGTTTCAAAGCCACTGTGATTATTAGCAACTTTTTAATATAGTTGTAAACAAGTGTAATTTGCAGGTAAACAAAATTAGATCTTCCAAAATTCAGCTTCAAATAAAAGTTGGTTAAAGGTAGCAAACATAGATGCCCGCTACCTTTTTCAGATTAGATATCGCAATCAACGCAGTTGTCTTCACCGGCTGATGGATCATTACAGTCAATGCATTCTACCAGACAAGGAGGGCAGTCGCTCACTTCACCACTGCCACCCGGATGAACTACTATTACATCATAACCGCTTTGGGTATAACAGATATTTTCATCGTCATCATCGCTATCACTGGACCTGTTGGTGATGATTGCTGCACCATTTCCAAGGTATTCAGCGACACGAAAATTTCAGGAATAATTACGTACACGGACTCAGTAAATTCTGAATGAAAGGGTGAAGTAACTTTCACTGCATCCACATGTCCCTGTTGTAACAGAATACTTAAAATGTGCTGATTAGTAGCATTGATGATGGCACTTTTGTTGACTTCATTTTGCGCGATCCAGGTAGTAAGTTCATTTTTATTGAGTTTTTCTATCTGATGGGGGAGTACATCGACCTGATACATCATCTGCATTGATAGTGTGGCATAATGTCTTAAAAGCCCTTCATCCATTGGCGGAATCTGAGCAGTAGCTTCAGAAATGATCACATCATTGGAGATGATCACCTCTTGATTTTCTTGCTGACAACCCACGGCAAGCAGGAAAGCAATTGCAAACAATAAGCCAATAAAAAGTTTAGTTAAGTCTCTCATAGTTAAATCTTTAAAAGTTAGTGATTACCTAATTTAACGACTACCCAACAGACTTAAACATGGCTCTTAGCGAACACATAAAAGGATTTAGTAAACACACAAATAGTGTTAGGGAATGAGTTTATAAATGCCTCAGATACATCTCCGGGTTATTGAGGAAGTTTTTGGTAATCATGTAATGATCGGTATCTTCTACATTGGTTTTCTTCATCCCGGACTCGGTGATTTCATATAAATTGGTATTAGGAATTGCCATCAGGATTGGCGAGTGAGTAGCGATGATGAATTGCGATTGATGGACTTGCAAATGTTCTTTGATATGGTAGATTAACGCCAGCTGTTTGGCAGGAGATAGAGCAGCCTCCGGTTCATCGAGGATGTAAATGCCCCTTTTCGTAACTTTCTCCTGAATGATTTGCATATAGGCTTCACCGTGAGAAAATGAGCTCAATTCCTGTCCGTAATTTTTTCGCATGTGGTGAATCTGGTAATTGGCATTATCCTTCATTTGCTGAATAATCTGGTCCGGAACTTCACCTTCCAGAGATTCCAGTTGGTCATGTAGTGAGGAATCTCTTCTGTCGACGCTGTTCATGTAATCACCAAAATCCTCTGCCCGAAAGAAAAAACCAACGGGCCTGTCAATATTGAAACTGAGTTCCAGATAGGGAGCAAGTGTTATGGCCGCATTAAATGCCTTTTTCTGATAGCCAGACCCATCCATATGAGGCAATTGCAGCCTGAAAGCGATAGACTCAATCAAAGTGGATTTTCCAGTGCCATTGTCGCCAATGAAAAAGTTTATTTCATTGGATAAGTCAATGTCTTTGCCATACTTAATAGCGGGTACATCATAAGGAAATGGATGTATTTTGGTGGTATTGAAAGATAGGGAGCTGATGTAGGGCATGGTGCTTCATTTTAAGAATGCTTAGCCTCCATTGGATTAGGGTAGTTATCAGTTTCATCCTCACCGGGTCTTTTGTGCAGGCATTTAAAATCTTTTTCAACTGCTATTTCAAAGGGGCCAATTTCTGATTGGATGGTATGATAAACGCCTTCTCTGTCATCATTTTTCCAGTTTTTCAACGCCGCGGCAGGAATCATTACCCTGATAATTTCTTCTTGATAAGAGGCGCTCATCTCGGAAATTTTTTCATCTGAAGCAACGGAATATATCAGGCTTTCTCCGATCGGAAAATCGACGGAATCTGAAACGGTAAGACCGTTGCTTAATTCTTTTACTTCGTTTTGTGTCAGTCTGAATCTGAGCTTGTTTCCTAATATTCTTAATTTCATGGGTAGTGATTAGATTAGCAATTTTACTGGTGAATTTAGTGAATTTATAGCTTTCATATCAGTTCCCAAGGGTAAAAAATACTTTTCGCCGACAGATGATGAGTCGATCATTTCCCTCAAAAGAAAAACCGACACTTTCAATTTAGTATCCAAAGTTTGAACATTTATCTTTCGGACGAAAAGAGGTCCCGTAACCATGAGTCAAGCCTAACAAATTTGAAAAGAAATACCAATCATCTCAAAAGCAATCTATCTCTTGTATATAAAAACGTATGATCAGCTCTTTTGATGCATTGCCACATGGATGCAGCAGTGTTTACTAATTCTTTCAGATAGGAAGTAACAAATATCAGCATTTAATGATGTGTTCTTGTGAAATACGTAGGCGGCATTTATACGTAGCTTTGATGTGGCAATTGTCCTCAAATAGTATTTCAATCGATTGTAATTCTAAAACCTGCTAAAAAGCAGTTTTTTACCTGTTTTAAAAAGAGTTTATTCACT